>NZ_JBQKJT010000010.1:0-155866 GCF_052117125.1 Candidatus Avoscillospira sp. LCP25S3_F1
AGGAGATGCCTCCCCGGCACATTATGCGGTATTAGCAGAAGTTTCCCTCTGTTGTCCCCCACTGAAAGGCAGGTTGCTCACGCGTTACTCACCCGTCCGCCACTGTCCTCTGAATCAGTTGTCCGAAAACTCCGTCATCAGATTCTCGTTCGACTTGCATGTGTTAGGCACGCCGCCAGCGTTCGTCCTGAGCCAGGATCAAACTCTCAATAAAATGGTATCAAAACGACTCTTTCAAGCCGATTCAATCAATCATTCCATCAAGTATTTGCTCTAGCAATTACTCAAGAAATTTCGTTGGCTAAATCTTGTACTTTGAACAAAATTTATCCGCCAGTTTTACGAAACTGGCAAAATCAATTGTCCAAGGTGCTTCGTCATGTTTTCGCGTTGTTTAATTTACAAGGTACACACACCGCTGAGCGGTCGTTCGTGAGATTCATTTTATCACAACTTTTTACGTTTGTCAAGAACTTTTTTCAAAGTTTTTTCAAACTTTCAAGCCGTTTTCCAGTGAACTTCTCACTTTTTGTCGTTCGCGCCGTCCGGCGGAACTCGTTTATCTTACCACAGAGGAACTCGTTTGTCAAGAACTTTTTTCAAAGTTTTTTCGGAGTTCTTACTGGCCGCTTTCATCGGAACCGCTGTCCCTCAAGCGCTTGCATATAACATCAGACCGTCCATCATTTGTCAACAACTTTTTTTAAAATTCGACGTTTTTATTTGCTGCTTTCTTTTTTTATATTGTAACCGTGGTCATTTTGGCGGTTGCGCCTGTTTTAAAAGTGTGTTATTCTAAATTGGTAACAAATCGTAACCTTTTAAACTGGAGGGATTTTATGAGGCGATTGGCTGCACGGCTTTGTCTTTTGCTGCTCTCTCTGGCGCTTCTTGCTTGTTCAGCTGCGGCGGCCTCGATCAAGGTGACGGTTCGCGGCGTTCCTGTGATATGGAACGGCGCGGCGCCTTACATCAACGATCAAAACATTACACTGACGCCGGTACGGGATGTGGCGGAAGCCATGGGGCTGACGGTACGCTGGGTACAAGCACAACAGATGGTAGAACTGTCCCGTACCTATACGCCCGACAATTCCGTATATCAGGCAGAGCTGCAATCAGGACAAAAGGAATTCATTGCTTCCCGCACCGTTTCCCTATGGATTGGCCGCAACACCTTTTCAGTCGCCAATCAGTACGCCCTCTATGATGGCCGTACCATCGTCAACACTCGCACAGGCCAGACGAACAGTACATTTATTGCCGCCCCGGTGGTGCGCGACGGTCAGACCTTTGTGGCCATTCGGCCGGTGGCTGAACAGTTTGGTTTTGATGTGCTGTGGGACCAGACCTCCCAAACGGTCCGTATTGTCAACGGTCTGGCTTCGGACTGGGGCTATGCCTGGACCGTCACGCAGGATGGAACCGGCGGGCTGCTGGTTGGCATCCACTCCCCGGTGAATCTGGTGAACGCCACCATTACAGGCATCACAGTGAAAAGCACCACGGCTCGCAGCGGTTCCGACGGCAATCGCTCCATTCGGCCCGCCACGGCTCAGGAACTCGCCACCCTACAGACTGCTGCCGGCGTGGCTCTGTTGGATGCCGTCCGGGTGGAGTATCCCTTTGCCGCCGGGGAATCCTACACCATCACCGTATCGCTACAAGTAACCAAAACCAACGGTGCTTCGGCTGCTGCCAACGGTTCCTTTCAGATCAATCTTCCCGCTTCTGACGAGGCTGCCGACTCGGACATGGCCGGGGTTTCCTGAACAGACATTCCAAATAAATCAAGAGACGCCTTCGCGGCGTCTCTTGATTTATTTGGAATACATCTCTCATATTTTTTCGCATATACGGGAACAAATAGGGAAAGGCGGCGTCTAACCAATCAGAAACCACGCGGCACCGCCGCTCCCGCTTCTGGGAAACGATACACGAAAGGAATCGAGAACTATGAAAAAGCTGATTGCTCTGCTGCTGGCGCTGACCCTGGTATTCTCCATGGCTGCCTGCGGCTCTAAGGAGGAGACCCCCGCCCCCGACAATAACGCCTCCAACACCGAGACCAACGACACCACCTCCGATGATACCAGTAAGGATGATGAGACAAATCCCATCGATGAGATGAATTTGACCACCGTCATGGAAGACATTCTCAAGGGTGTGGAGAACCTGCCCATGTATGAGATCATGGAACTGACGGAGGAGAACTTTGAGTTTATGACCTTTATTCCCTATGCGGACGGCTACGAAGCGGTCTCCGCCGATGCGCTGATTGGCTCCATTGCCCACAGCGTCGTTCTGATCCGCGTTCCCGACGGCACAGACGCCGCCCAGGTAGCCGCTGATATGGAGGCCAATGCCAACCCTGCTAAATGGGTCTGCGTTACCGCCGAAGCCACCCATGTGCGTCAGCACGGCAACACCATTTTGCTGGTCATGTCCACTGTGGACACAGCCAACGCCATTCTGGTAAACTTTGATTCCCTGGCCGGTGAAGCCACACCGGAGAGCGATCTGGCTGAGGTCGTTGTTCCCGAGGAGGAGGAAGTGCCTGAGAACCTTGACGATCCCGTTGCCGCTCCTGTGGGCGGCAATGCTGAGACGCCTGTAGCCTCCAAGCCTGACAACACCGTCAACACCAGCACCGGTTCCAACACCAACAACAGCTCCTCCAACACGAGCAGCGGTTCCAGTAACGGCTCTGGTACTGGTGCCGGCAATGGCACTGGCGGCGGCACCGGTAACGGTTCCGGCAGCGGCTCCAACACCAGCAGCAAGCCTGAAACGCCCACGCAGCCCGAAACCCCTGCCACGCCGGAGGAAAAGCCCACGGAGCCCGAGACTCCCACTACCTCTGGGACCGATCTGTCCGCTGTCCTGTCCACCGTCACCGCCGGTATTGCGGATTTGCCCATGTGCGCCAGCGACATGCTGACGGCCGACAATTTTGAAGCCTTTACCTTTATTCCCTATGCCGACGGCTACCGGGCCATCACCGGCGACTCCCTGATCGGCTCCATTGCCCACAGTGTCGTCATTGTGGAGGTTCCCGAGGGCACCGACGCCGCCACTGTGGCCGCCGACATGAAGGCCAACGCCAACCCCCGCAAGTGGATCTGCGTGGAAGCCGAAAGCGTCCAAACCGCTTCCAAGGGCAACCTGGCCATTTTGGTCATGGCGACCCAAGACCGGGCCGACGCCATTATTGCCAACTTCAACGCCATGTAATCGACCCTTTGACCGGGCGCACCGAACCGGTGCGCCCGGTTTTTGCGTCCAAAATGAATTTGCAATCGAGGTGACTGCCCATGCTGTTTTCCAGCATAACCTTTCTATACGGCTTTCTGCCCCTGACGCTGGCCCTGTATTTTCTGGCGCCCAAGTCGTGGCGCAACGGCGTACTGTTGGCGGCCAGCCTGTTGTTTTACTTTTTTGGAGAGCCCGTTTACGTCTCTTTGCTGCTGATTTCCTCCATCAGTGATTACTGCTGGTCCCTGCTCATTGAAAAGCACCGGGACCAACCCAAGCGGACGCGCCTCTATCTGATCGCTTCCATCGTCATCAATTTGGGCCTTTTGGGATTCTTCAAGTATACCGACTTCCTGATCGGCACGGTCAATGATCTGCTGGGTACCGCCATTCCCCTGACCGGCATACCTCTGCCCATCGGAATCAGCTTTTTTACCTTCCAGACCATGTCCTATACCATCGACGTGTACCGGGGCCGGGCCTCGGCACAACGGAATCTTGCCACCTTTGCCACGTTTGTCTGTCTGTTTCCCCAGCTGATTGCCGGTCCCATTGTTCGGTACACAGATGTGGCCGCCGAACTGGAACACCGTAAAAGCACGCTGGAGGGCGTCGCCCTGGGTCTGCGGCGCTTTGCCTTTGGCCTGGGCAAAAAAGTTTTACTGGCTAACGCCATGGGTGAGCTATGCACCGCTTTCCGAGACGCCCAAAGCCAGAGCGTTCTGTTCTTCTGGCTGTATGCCGTGGCCTTTTCCCTGCAAATCTACTTCGATTTCTCCGGCTATTCCGACATGGCCATCGGCCTGGGCCGCATATTCGGTTTCCAGTTCCCGGAGAATTTCAATTACCCCTTTATTTCCAAATCCATCACGGAGTTTTGGCGCCGCTGGCATATGACCCTGGGCAGCTGGTTCCGCGACTACGTCTATATTCCCCTGGGCGGCAACCGTTGCTCCAAAGCGAAATGGCTGCGGAATTTGGCGGTCGTCTGGCTGCTGACCGGTTTGTGGCACGGCGCAAGCTGGAACTTTGTCCTCTGGGGCGCGCTGTTTGGCGTGCTGCTGATGATTGAAAAGCTGTGGTTGGGGAACCTTCTGGAAAAACTGCCCGCTGTGGTACGCCATCTCTATGTGGTATTCCTGGTAATCATCAGTTTTGTGATTTTCAACGCCGACGGTCTGGCCGGTGTGCTGACCGATGTGGGCGGACTGTTTGGTGCGGGCGGACTGCCGCTCTATACCAGCGAGGCCCTCTACTATCTGCGCAGCTACGGTGTACTGCTGGTGGTCTGCCTGATTGCCGCCCTGCCTCTGGGCAAGCGCTGCTATGAGCGCGTCCAGAACAGCAAGATTATGACCGTTTTGGAGCCTGCGGCCGTTGCCGCTTTGCTGGTGGCCGTAACGGCCAGTCTGGTGGACGGTTCCTTTAACCCCTTCCTCTATTTCCGTTTCTAAGGAGGTACGCCATGCAGAAAGTCAAATATATTGCCATTGCGGCCGTCTCCTTTGTGATGCTCTTCGGCATTGCCGTCTGGCATCTGATTTTGCCCGATCAGGAAACCTCCCGGTCGGAACGGCGCACTCTGGCCCAGGCGCCGGCCCTGACGGCGGAGGGCATTTTCTCCGGCGACTATATGAAAGCGCTGGAAACGTATCTGTTGGACCAGTTTCCCGGCCGGGACGGCTGGCGGACCATCAAAGCTGTGACTCGTTTTGATCTGTTCCGGCAGCTGGACAACAACGACGTCTATCTGGTAGGCGACAGCGTCTTTAAGATGGAATACCCGCTGAAAGAAGAGCAGGTGGCTTACGCCGCCAACAAGATCAATGAGGTGGTCTCCACCTATGTGCCCAGCGACCGGATTTACTATTCCATTGTGCCCGACAAGAATTACTTTGTAGCCGAGGCACACGGCTATCCCCATTTGGACTATGACCGTCTGGTGGAGATCATGACCTCCACCGTCAACGGCCAGTATCTGGACATCCTGGATCTGCTTTCGGTGGACGATTACTACCGCACCGACACCCATTGGAATCAGCCCGACATTGTAGGCATCGCCCAGTTCCTGGCCGACGGCATGGGGTTGGGCGTCAGCCTGACGCCGGAGGGCGGCTATACAGAGAATACCCTCTCCCCCTTTTACGGCGTCTACTGCGGCCAGTCGGCCTTGCCGGTAGAACCGGATGTGCTGACGTACCTGACCTCCGATGCCACCAACGCCGCCTCCATGACCGGTGTGGAATTCGAGGGCAAATGGCCCGTATACACCACCACCAAGTTTGACGGAATGGACGGCTATGACGTCTTTGCCGGCGGCGCCCAGGCGGTACTGACAATTGAAAGTCCCCTGGCCAAGACTGACCGGGAATTGGTGATTTTCCGGGACTCCTACGGCAGCAGCATCTCTCCCCTGTTTCTGGAGGGCTACGCCAAGGTGACCCTCATCGACTTGCGGTATATTGCCGCCAAGCTGCTGCCGGACTTCGTGGAGCTGAACGAAAATCAGGACGTCTTGTTCCTCTACTCCACCAGTCTGCTGAACTCCGGTATGCTTTTGAAATAATGCAATTTGCTATAGCTTCCAGCAGATAGGATACCAAAAAATTACGGGATCGCCCACAGTCCAATGTGGGTGATCCCGTTTTTTTATGGATTTTGTGGGTCTTGGTCGTCCAGATCGGCTGTGGTGTCGAGAATCGCGATGATCTGCCAGCGTCCAGACCGCTGCACCATGCCGCCCAGAGCAAACACCACGCCGGAGAGAAAATAGAGAATCCGGTTGGCCGCCATGGTATCCAGTCGCTCCAACCGCACCTCCACCGCACCGTAACGCATCAGCTCCTGGGCAATGTGCGCGACTTCTTCATAACGCTTCGGACAGCTTTTAATCGGGTGCTTTCTGGTCCAGCGTCTCATGGATATGACGTTATCTCGCTCCAACGGTCTGGCCGCTGTCTCTCGCTCCATACCCAACCTCCTTCTCCCGGCTCTGAGACTAGACTCATTATACCATTGCCATAAAACACCTGGGCCGATTCTGCAAAATCTGTCGATTTTTGCGCAGAATCAGCCCGCATATAAAAGAAGTAATTCCCTGTCAACATCTGTTTTGCAGGATTGCATCTTTACCTCTCTGGTTCACTGGTGTATACTCAAAAAAAGAGGTGATTAACATGGCGACAAGTAGACCCAGATATACGGTGTCTGTGGACAACGACCTTTTTCAAAAAATTGAGGACTTTCGGTATGAGCGGCGATACCAAACCCGTTCCGAAGCAACGGTAGAGTTAATCCGATTGGGTCTTGCGTCCCTGGAAAAAGAACGCAGCGCGGAAAAACAGTCCCAGAACACAAACGCCGACACGATGGATTCCTCCAAAGCATAAGCGCTTTTCCTGGAGGATTGGGCAATTTTACCCGCATGAAATCGGAGGCAGCATTTGCTCCTCAATCTTTTGTATAAATTTTACAAAATACACTGGAAATCCAACCACGTTTATGCTATACTAATACCAATCAAATATCTGAAACTGGATGCAATGCGCTGAGTGCCGCCAGAGGCGGCAGCGGGAGAACCAATTTTGGGGTGAATCGGCTGTAGCCGACGGGAACTTCCTTTTCCGAACCCGACAGCTAATCTCGTAAGCGGAGGAAGGTCGATCATTGCCAGGTCAGGAGTTCTATTCTGTGATTGGAAATTATTGGCTATTTTTCGCCGCCTATGCTTTGCGTAGGCGGCGATTCCTGTTTTTGCATCCGCCGGGGCCGGTAGCGGCGGAAAGGAGCATGCAAACTATGACCATGGGTACCTTGTTCTGGATTTTGACGGTAATCGTCTGCGGCGTGTTTCTCGTGATCTCCTGGAAAGTGCAGGGGCAGGCCAATGAAAGTTTCTCCCACTATGCCATCGGCGGCAGCAGTTTTCCCATGTACCTGATCTTTTTCACCCAGTTTGCCACCATCATGGGCGCAGGCAATTTCATCGGCCATGCCGGCAGCGGCTACGAAAACGGCATCGGTTGGCTGGCGTTTATCCTGGGGGAACAGGGTTCCAAAATCGTCTTTGCCCTGGTTTTTGCCGGTCTGGCGGGCCGCTTCACCTATAACACCATGCCGGAAATGATCGATGATCTCATTGTCCGCGATAAGCTGACACGGATTCTCTGCGGCATTCTCAGCGCCTGTATCATGGTGGCCTGGGTCGGCGGTCAGGGCAAAGCCTTCGGCGAGATTTTCCAGGTGTTCACCGGTGCGGACCCGCTGCCCATTATCCTGCTGTTCTCCGCGATTTTCATCGTTTACACCTTTATGGGCGGCGTCTACAGCGTCGTTTGGACCGATTTGTTCCAGGGCATTTTGTGCGTGATCTTCGGCATTATTTTCTATCTCTTTGCGTTCAGCAAGGTGGATTTCAGTCTGGTGGAGCTGGGCAACCGTCTGGAAGCCGTGGGCAAGGGCGAGATGTGGACCTTTGCCAACCTGGATTTCCTGGGCACCCTGAACACGTTCCTGACGGGTCTCGTGGGCGTTCTGGTGGCGCAGACCTATTGGCAGCGCTGCTACGCCTGTAAAACCTCCAAAACCGCCCGCAACGGCCTGCTCTACAGCGGTATAATCTGCGTCATTATGACCATGCTGACGGCTTTGGTGGGCCTGATTATCCTCACCATAAATCAGGACCTCGACGCCGGTTCGGCCATGCCCTGGTTTATGATGTACTGCACCCCCATGCTGGTGGGTGCGGGTATTTTCGTGCTGATTCTCTGTGCCGGTATGTCCTCGGCAGACTCCTGCCTCAACTCGGCGGCGGTGCTGGTGGTCAACGATCTGGTGCGGCCTTTCGGCAAACACAATGACCGACAGCTGGTAAAGCTGGCCAAGTGGGCTACCTTGTTGATCGGTGTGGCATCCTCTGTGGCGGCTATCTATGCCAGTTCCATCATCTCCCTGTTCTCCCGGGCCTACTCTATGGCAGGCGCCGGTGTGGCGCCGCTGCTGTGCATTGGCTTCCTCTGGAAAGAGCACAAGGGCCAGCGGCCGGAAATGAGCCGCTGTAACAGCAAGGTCACCGCCTGGGGCGCCCGGGTGGGCATTGTGGTCGGTGCGGTGGTGTCGCAGCTGCCCATTCCCAACGCCGTCCTGGTGGGTCTGGTGGCCTCCTCCATTGCCATCGTTGTGGTATCCCTGCTGACCCGGAACGTTCCCGTGGAACGCTGCTTCCGCAGTGAGGGCGACGCCCACCCCATTCCCAAGGATACCGCCGGATGATCAGACAAAAACCCGTCGGATTGGCTCCGACGGGTTTTACTGCAATTATTTGGCGTAATCCACCGCTTTGGTCTCACGGATGACGTTGATCTTGATCTGTCCGGGATATTTCAGCTCGCTCTGAATCTTGGTGGCAATATCATGGGCCAGAAGAATCATGTTGTCCTCGCTGACCTCCTCGGGCTTGACCATGATGCGGACTTCGCGGCCGGCCTGGATGGCGTAAGCCTTGTCGACGCCGGGATAGGAGCCGGTGAGTTCCTCCAGCTTTTCCAGACGGCGAATGTAATTTTCCACATTCTCACGGCGGGCACCGGGACGGGAAGCAGAGATGGCGTCGGCGGCCTGTACCAGGCAGGCGATGACCGACTGGGGCTCCACGTCGCCGTGGTGGGCTTCGATGGCGTTGATGACGATGGGGCTTTCCTTGTACTTTCGAGCCAGTTCCACGCCCAGCTGCACGTGGCTGCCCTCTACCTCATGGGTGACGGACTTGCCCAGATCGTGGAGCAGACCGGCCCGCTTGGCCAACGTCACATCGACGCCCAGCTCGCTGGCCATAAGACCGGCAATGTGGGCCACCTCGATGGAGTGGCGCAGGACGTTCTGGCTGTAGCTGGTGCGGTAGCGCTGACGGCCCAGGAGTTTCACCAGCTCCGGGTGCAGGTTGTGGATGCCGGTCTCGTAGGTGGCGCGTTCGCCTTCCACCTTGATGGTGTGCTCCACCTCGCGGCGGGCCTTCTCCACCATGTCCTCAATGCGGGTGGGATGGATGCGGCCATCGACGATGAGTTTTTCCAGCGCCATACGGGCCACTTCGCGGCGGATGGGGTCAAAGCTGGAAACAGTAATGGCTTCGGGGGTATCGTCGATGATGAGATCGACGCCGGTAATGGTCTCCAGGGTGCGGATATTGCGGCCCTCGCGGCCGATGATGCGGCCCTTCATATCGTCATTGGGCAGGGGGACCACGGAAACGGTGGCTTCGGCCGTGTGATCGGCGGCACAGCGCTGAATGGCGGTGGCGATGATCTCACGGGCCCGCTGATCGGCCTCCTCCTTGAGCTGGGTCTCCACCTCGTTAATCTTCATGGCCGTCTCATGACGGATTTGGGATTCCACATTCTCCAGCAGATAGGTTTTGGCCTCCTCCTGGCTGAGACCGGATATCTTTTCCAGGACCTCCATCTGACTGCGCTTGAGCTGGTCCGTCTCCTCCTGGGCGGCGGCCACCTTTTGCAGTTTGTGGTTCAACTCCTCCTCCCGCTTTTCGTGGGCGTCCAGCTTGCGGTCGAGGGTTTCCTCCTTCTGTTGCAGGCGGCGCTCCTGCTTTTGCAGGTCGGCGCGGCGTTCCTTTACTTCTTTTTCGTATTCGGTACGAGATTTATGGATTTCTTCCTTGGCCTCCAGCAGCAGCTCTCGGTTCTTGTTCTCCGCCGCCTTGATGGCTTCATTGATCAGGCGTTTTGCCTCCTCTTCGGCGCTGCCGATCTCTTTTTCGGCAACCTTTTTCCGATAGGTTACGCCGACAAAAAAGAACACCACCGCACAGACAATGCCGACGATGACCGGAAGAATGATTTGTATCGGTTCCATAATTCTGCGAACACACCTCCTTGATCTAAGATCTGAAAAAATCGGGTATGCGCGGAAACAGCAGCGGCGGCGCAGGCCCCCCAAGCAGCTGCACCGGTCGCACTATAATCCAGAATCTATTGTACCGATGGATGGTCAATGTGTCAAGACAAGTTTCATCCGGTGTCGTTTGGTACGGGACCATCTCTGTGTAAACCTTACAAAAGCCCGTCTTTTGCTATTGACCCATCGGACCGGGTATGGTATTATTATATAGTATCTGCGGATACAACCAACCGGTAAAAACAGGTCCATTTTGTTTTTACCGTTGCGGATGCAGCGATTGGCTCCGCCTCGGGTCCCCTCCCCGTGTAAAAATAGAGGGTTTCTTCCTGATACGGGCATAGTGGAAGCGGTAGACCTATGAGATACAGGTGCTGTCGTCTCCCGGAAGAGTTCCCGGTCCAGTCCCGGCTCCCGTATCCTGTCAAGTGAATGTGCGCCTGTGATGGAATTGGTAGACATGCGAGATTTAGGTGCTGTCACCTCAGTGAATCTTTTTGAGTTAGCGCAGCTTCCTTCTTGGCTGACCAGATCATCGGCGTGCTCAATCAGGTAAGAACAGGGTTACCTGTTTTTATAGTTGCGGACTAGGCTGTGTGCCCCGCCTCGGCTTCCTCGCCGTGTAAAAACAGAGGACAAATCGAATATGCGGGCGTGGTGGAACTGGTAGACTCGAAGGATTTAGGTTCCTTTGTCGAAAGGCGTGCGGGTTCGAGTCCCGCCGCCCGCACCAGACTAATGTAATCCGAATTTGTTTCCGATGGGAGATAAGTTCGGATTATATTTATTTCCTTCCATTAATCCGAGATTGCATAATCTAAAAGAGATTGTAATTTCACTTGACTTTTATTATGCAATATGTAAAAATAGAAGACATACAAGAAAGGATGTGTATATTATGATTGGTTCCCAGAAGAATTTCAGCTTTAATTTGGCGCTGATTGACCATGCTATCGTCAGTGCGCTGCAAGAAGCGTTAGAATATATCATGCCTGAAATCATGAGTGACCACCATTTGTCAGAACGCAATGGCTATGGTCAGTTCCGTTGGAATCCAATCATAGCTCAACTTCGTGACAAATGTCAGCACTTGGGATGGCTGGAATTGAATATCTGCCCACGAGGCGGCTGGAAAACCCCCGTATTATTCCACCATGCCTCTGGTTATATTTTTACCCTAATGACCGAGGATACATTTAAGGGTATTCAGCAGCGCAAAGACAAAGGGAAACATTACCTGTGTGGAGCTGCTTATTTTAACGAAGAACTGGAAGCTCAGTACGAACAGTTGGAGTTAGCGCTACCCGGTGTATCTGCTGACTTAGAAGAGTGTGTCTACCGTTCGCAAGAGCAGCTTGCACAGGCCGTTCATGCTGAGGTGGGTGAAATTAAAGGACATATCTTGGTGTTGTTCGATACTTATAGTGATCGGCTCTTAGGAGTCCGAGCAGTTCGTCTTACACATTCACTTGAAATCTCCAACGAGGAAGAAAACTGGTCTCATCTTATAGGTGTTCCTTACGCTGCTGCCTTGACCGTTATTCCCCAGCAGAATGATACCGAAGAAGAGGAAACTCTTGTTGAACTTTTGTAATTAAAGGATTGGTTATTGTGCAGAAAGGAAATAGGGTTAATAGTGAGCGGATAAAAGAAGCACGCTTATTTAGAAAAATGACCATGGCGGATTTGTCTGAATCCATCGGAATAAATAAGCAAGCTATTTCCCAATTTGAGAACAATAAAGCAACACCTGAACCTTTAACGCTTCGCAAAATATCAGAGGCATTGGATTTTCCGTATTCATTTTTCTTAGAATACGATAAGCAGTCAACCATAGGTAATACATATTTTCGAGCGTTGTACTCCAGCAAAAAGAAAGATTTGGTGGCGCAGAAAATTCGAGCCAAATATTTGGTGAAAATTCATTCTGTTCTATCAACGAAAGTTAGATTTAAGCCACTTAATCTTCCTGTGTTTACTGACGAAGAACAACTTTCAATTGAAGAAATTGCACAACGAGTCAGAACTCATTGGGATTTGGGGGATGCTCCAATTTCCAACATGGTCTCACTGTTGGAAAAGAACGGAATTATTGTGGGAGAATTTGCAACGGGTAGTAGAGACATTGATGCCTTTTATCAATATTATGAGGAAAATAATTGCCCGACATATTGCATTATACTAGGGGCAGATAAGAAGAGCTTTTTCCGAAGGCAGTTTAACTGTGCCCATGAATTAGGACATATCATTCTACACGAACGATATCCAGACTTAAACGAAATCGATAGAGAAGAGTTTCGAGAGCGTGAAAATGAAGCAAATGCCTTTGCTGCTGCACTGTTACTGCCTGCTGCTGCTTTTGGCGCTGATGTGTCTATATATCCTAACCGGCTCAGCCATTATATTGAATTAAAGCGGAAATGGCATGTATCTGCTATGGCAATGATAATGCGTGCATATTCATTAGAATATATAACTTCTAATCAGTATTCATACCTAATGCGACAAATGAGTATGAACGGTTATCGCCAGAAAGAGCCATTAGACGATGCGATTGAGTACAAGCATCCTGTTGCGCTCAAGCAAGCAATTAACCTCCTTATGGCTAAGGGAAACATGACCAGCCAAGATATTATGGCATTGTTTGCTGCAAATAAATTTTCTGTTTCACCCAATGTAGTAGAAGAACTATTGGATTTAGAAGTTGGAACACTAACCACGTATAAAGAACCTCCAAAAATAATTGAGTTTCCAGCAATTCAAAAAGGAGAAGAATAAAAATTTATAGATAGCAAGGGCTTGGCTCCATCGTATAAGATTTCTCTACTGCCAGCTAACAATACGAGAGATTTTTGTAGCTTCTATTTTTTCTATGATAAGCTCATCTATCTCCCTCTCTAGCTCCTGAATCCTTTTCTGCAACGATAAAATGTGGGCGTCGAGGACCGGTTTCCTCAACGCCCATATTTTTTGCTTCTGTTTCAATTCCTTTTGCTCCTCGGCCATCCTGATGCGCATGGTCTGGATAAACTCCTGTACCGCTGTATCCAGTACCTCCTCATGGATTCGGTGAGAACTGCAATAGCTTTTCCCATTCCGATGGTAGCCCCGACAGACATACTCCACACGCCGATTACCGTTCCAGTACCGTATCATCGGCACAAAGGGACTGCCGCACTCTTTGCAGAGAATCAGTCCAGCGTAGCGGTGTTTAGCCTTGTTTCCATTGGCTGGGCGGGCCTGCTCTTTTAACCTCTGCTGAACCTGCGCCCAGATACTTTGCTCCACGATGACCGGGAAGAAATGCTCGTGGCGAATCCATTCCGACTGCTCTACCCGTTTTGCCTTACCGCTGTTGGTTTCCGACCGGTGATTGATGAGAACGCCGGTATAGGCCTCCTCCGTCAGCACATTTTTTACACTGGCGTACGTCCAAATATAGTGGCCATCTCTGGTTTTATGTGCGGCCCGCACCTCCCGCCCACACTGTTCAGCTCGTAGTTGCGCCGGCGTCTTTCGCCCCAGCTCGTTGAGCCTGCGGGCGATTTCTTTCTGCCCACAGCCTTGTAAGTACAGAGAATAGATGAGCTTCACCGTTTCCGCCGCCTCCGGGTTGACCACAATTTCATCGGTGTTTCGGTCCTTTCGGTATCCAAAGGGCGGTGTGATCACAATGCCCTCCCGCTGCTTCTGGCGGTACCCGGCCCGGATCTTTTTCCCGATATCTTTGGCGTAATAATCATTCATCAGGCCACGGATGCCAATGACCAGGTCATCCTCTTCCTGGGCCGTGTCCAGCCCTTCCGTGACGGAGATCACACGAACGCCGCATTCCCGCAGGTAGTCGATGAACAGGGCCGTCTGCGTCCTGTGACGCCCCAGGCGGGAGAGGTCTTTCACAAGGACGGCATCCAACTTTCCCGCATCCACGGCCGCCGTGAGCACCTCCAGCCCACGGCGGCTGAACTCCATGCCGCTGATGTTATCATCCGAAGATTGCCCAATCACCAAATCCCCCCGTCCGGCCGCAAATTCCCGGCAGATCCGCATCTGATTTTGCAGAGAATCCCGATTGGGATCGTCATCGTTAGACAGCCTGGTATAAATCCACACCCGCATGGTTTTCTTCCTCCACTTCCATTGTCTTCAGTGGTTCAAAGTCCCCATCCTGCAGTACCAGGCACTCTGTCCGCCGGCCGTTTTCGTAAATGTCCAGGTGATCCCGGAACGGTGCTTTCAAGTGGATATCCAGAGATAAGCGCCCTTCCTCTTCGTGGACATAAATTTTATCCACCAGCATCCGTAGATTGGCCTCTGACAGCGTCCCTTCCTTCAGAATGTCATCCATCATGCGGATGTCCTTCTTCAGCATGTTCTGCCGCTCCCGCAGGGTAGCTTCCATATTTTGCAGCTCCTCGATTTGCTTCCGGGCCGCTGCAATCTCCGTCTCCCGCTTTTGAATCATCCGGTCGTATCGCTCGGCGTTGGCTTTGTCGTGAATCCGTTCCATTAGAATCGCCTCCAGCTCTTCCTCCAGCAGCGCAATCCGCTCCTGTTGTTTTTTGATTTGACCGGCAGCAGCACTGGCTCTGGGCCGCCACTGGTCAATCAGGCCCTCCATGGCCTGAAAGTTCGCTTCATACATCTGCTTTGTTCGCAGCAGTTCCTTGGTGATGAGCTGATCCAGGACACGCTCCTCCACGGTATGGGAGGAGCAATACTCCTTCCCGTACCTGTGGTAGGTGTCACAGTGATATTCCACCCGCTCTCCCCTTTTTAAATGGATGCGTTTTCCCACAAAGGTTCGGCCGCAGTCCTCACAGCGTAGGAGACCGCCATACCGCAGAATGTTCTGATTGGTGCCAGCACGGACATTCCGTTCCTTCCGCTCCGCCAGCAGTACCTTAACCTGTTCCCAGATTTCTCTGGATAGGATGGGCGGGAAGAAATTCTCGTGCCGGAATTGCTCCTCAGGCTCAGTGAAGCGGAAGGTTTTATTGATCTTGTTGCGCTCGCTTTTGTGGCAGATCAGTGTACCGATGTAACTCTCGTCCTGTAAAATGCGGCTCACCATTCTTCCATCCCAGAGGTATTTTTTCAAGATGCCCGTCTGAGTGTTGGGCAGGCGCTTGCGCAGGAGCCCCAGCTGCGTCAGCGCCGGTGTTTTCCGTCCCTGCTCGTTGAGCATTCTGGCAATGGACTTCAGGCCATGACCGCTGGTATCCTGCACACCAAAGGACTGAACAAAGTGATAGTACTGGCGGCCGTCCGTCTTACAGAACCGTTCCTTGGTAAGCTGCATTTCAGTGCAGGCACTTAGGGCAGTGCAGTTCCAGCCGGAAACCAGCCGCTGCTCTCCCCAGGTAGTTTTTTCCTTCTGCTGGACGTAGCGCAGCACACCGCCCAATGCACCTCGGCTGCCGCCGCGATTTTTAATCGCGGTGAAGGTTGCCATCTCGTCGACACCTCCTCCATATCATTCGCTTCCAGCCTTATCGGCTGAAAGCTCACTCATTCCAGGGTGTCTCCTCTCCCCACAAAAGCGGTTCACCGCTTTTGTGGGGCCCCATTTACCGTCTTTAACAATTCCCGAAGCTGCTCATAAATTTTTCCGTAACTTTCTACCAAGGTGTCACCGTTGAGTACGGTCAGTCTGCCCATATTGGCCAGCGTAGTGAGCTGATTCAGATTCCGCCCCTGGACTTTCAACTCAGATAGCATCTGCTCCAGACCCTCTACCCGTACAATCTCTTTTCCCAAACCGCTGTAACACAGGTAGTCGGTAATGGTCAGGTCCGCAGCTTTCGCCTTCTCCCGAATAGCTTCCTTGGTGTGTGGTGTTACCCGCAGGGTGATGATCTCCGTCTTTTTTATTCTCACGATTAGCGTCTCCTCCCGTTCTCTGCACAAACAACGGGGTACGGGGCAGCGCCCCGAATCTGTGCGCGGCGTATAGCCGGGCGCGATGCTTGCCCTCCCGAACGGGAGGAATCCGCCTCCCCGGCCCGCTCCACTTCCCTTTCAGCCGGTCTGTCATCGGAGGCAGGGTCGATAGGGTCAATTTCAGGGGTACCCTCCAGATCGGCACTTTCGGCACGGTGCAGCTCGATAATCCGTCTGCCATTGCTGCGGCGGCTGATCGCTGTAATCCCAGTTTTCCTTAGAGTATCAGCACTTTGCAAGATCATTCGGACTACTTTTTTCGGTGTTGCCCCCGCGCTTCCATCCGGGTCGATTTGCTGAGACAGCTCCGTAGGAGTGCCGATAAATGCTTCCCGGTCATCCATGAACGCCGTAAGCAGAGTGACAATCCGGTCCTCCCGCAGTGCCGGCTCCACTCTGCTGTCCGATACCAGTTCCCATACGTTCTCCGGACTGCGGCAGAGTTCCAATTCCCGGTATTCGATGTCCCGTCCAATGCAAGTCAGCCTAGCCCTGCCGCTGCCGCGTTTCTCCTCTACCAGAGTGAAGCTGGAATCCACCGCGCCGCTGATGGCCGTGGTGCCGGAGATCCGATGGAATACATCCTCCGCCTTTTCTTTCCGCAGATGGTGAATAAGCAGGATGGCAATGCCGTATTGATCCGCCAACCGTTTTAGCACAGACAGGTCCCGGTAATCGTTGGCGTAGGTGGCGTCGTGGACTGGACGGATCATCTGAAGCGTATCGATGATGACCAGCACCAAATCGGGATGGGCTGCCAGGAATGTGCGCAGTTGTTCTTCCAGTCCCTGGCCAATAGGAGCGCACTCCGTACAGAAGTGGACACAGTTGGGCGCATCCTCCGTGATTTCGAATAGCCGATTCTGAATACGGAGAACAGAGTCCTCCAGGCAGAGATAGAGCGTGGCGCCTTGTTTGGTGGCCAAATTCCAGACCGATTCTCCCTTGGCCACCGTCACAGCCAGCCACAGGGCCAGCCAGGACTTCCCCACTTTGGGGGAGCCTGCCAGGATGTGTAATCCCTGGCCGAGCAGCGTGTCCACCACAAAATTCGGTGGACGGAGCGGCTGGTTCATCAAAGTCGCACCATCTACGGTTTCCAATTTTCGCATTGCAGCCCTCTCCTTTCGATATTGTTTTTATCTTATTTATTATCTAATTCTACTCTAGCATGCACGTTGACTTTCTGCAATAGTTAATGTATAGTTTAAATACATACACTATATTGATTGGGTTAGATTCTCTATTGGAGGCATTGCCATGGGTGTTCTGGGAAAAGACATATTTGATCTGCATCGGCCGCATACGCATACAAAGATTCAGTTTGGCGAGAAGGGCTATTGGGTGGAATGGGTTCCTGACTGTCTGCCCTATGGCACAACGCTGACCACTATTTTGAATTGCAACATTGAGGATTACTGCACCAAGTTGGATGCCATGGAACAGGCCGTTGCTACCGGTGATCGGGAGTTGGTAGCAACGCAGCTGAACGCACTGCAGTGCGGATTTATGGCGCTTCCACTTTATCGACTGTATATTCTGGAGCCGGAAAGCGTGGAATCCGATCGGTTTTGGAATCTGGTAGAAGCCGGAGAGAACCCGGACATAGCGGCCGAAGTATTAAAAAATCCGGATGCATTTCTTTTGAAATACATCCGGGCTAAAGAGGATATTCTCTATATTCAAGAACGCTACACTTGGTTTCTGGACTCTCTGCTGGAAGGACAGCCCTTTGAAAAGAAAAAGGGCCAGAGGAAACTTCCTCTGGCCGCGCAGATTACAAAACGATTTTTGGAGCCGTTTGTCAGCGGCGTCAGTCTTGGTGAGGACGATCATGTGGATGCTCCCCAGGTGAATGTGCAGTATGCGGTGATGCAGCAGGCAGGGCGGGAACCGGAACTGGTGGAAAAGATGTACTTTGACCGTCTCCTGGACTTTGTCTATGTAGAGCTGATGCGTGGGATGCAGAAGGGGTTTGTCCCAAAACGGTGTGCAAACTGCGGCAGATGGTTCCTGCAACACCCAGGGGCCACCTTTGCGTATTGCGATGAACCGGCACCCGGCCAGGAAGATAAGACTTGCCGGGAGATTGGCGCAACTGCCAGTTTTCAGGACAAGGTACGCAACAATGAGATTTGGAAACTGCACCAGCGGGCCTATAAAAAATACTTTGCCCGCACCCGTAAGGGTACTATGAGCAAGTCGGAGTTTGAAGCCTGGGCACGGGAAGCCGAGCAGTTGCGGGATGCGGCCCTCGCAAAAGATCAGAAGGCAGCTACCCCCGAGGAGAAAGAGCAGATTCTGAAAAAATTGCAATCAGAATTAAATCGAGCGTGAGCAAATATAAAACCTGGGCTGAGAAATTGCTTTCTGCTGAAGCACCGGCGGATTGCAAAACAAAAATATAATGCGGGTTTACCTGACCACGGCAGATGCCGCGGTTCTTCTGCTATGCTGGGTTTGACGTTACATTCAAATGTAAGTGTTCCTTACTTTCCTTTGTCTGATGCCGACGTTCTGTTGTCTGGAAACGGTTCACACGGCAAAATAACCTCCCGCGGTAAATTCGGTTCCTGTTTTAAAATCCGAAGCGCATAGGATACCGCTTCTGTACCCCCTGTCGGACACAGAATGGTACCTGCCAGCACGCCGTCATGAACGGCCTGAAGGCCGCCGGCATTTCCTGTGGCACCGCCAGCACCAACTATGGGAATTCCCGTCAAACTACGCATTTTTTCACAGGCCAGAGCAGCTCCCTGCGCCATACTGTCTGTCTGCGCCACGATTGCATCCAGCTGTGGCTGCTGCTGCACAAGAAATTCCTTGAGTTTGTCTTCTGCGCTGTCCTGTGTCCACTTGGCCGTTACGGTCTGCACAATCTCCAGATTCTGCTTCCCTTGGAGAATGGCTTCATACAGACCTTGCTGGCGTTGTCGGGCCGCCGGTGAAACAGCCGTATCCGCCAACTCTAAAATGGTGCCCCCCGACGGCAATAGTTCCTGCAACAGCAGCCCCTGCATCTGTCCTACTGCATAATGGTCCGGCATAATTGACATGGTGTAGTCCTCGCCAAACACCCCCGGCGAAAGAACAATTACCGGGATTTGCGCGTACACCTCTTTCAGCAGCTCTGTCATGGCCTGTCCATCCTGGGGAGACAATATCAGCAAGTCAATGCCATAGTCTAACAGGCGATCAATGTCCTCTTGCTGGCGCTGGACGCTGTTGGCGGCATCCGTAAAAATTACTCGCAGCTCACTATGCGCCCGCGCCTCCTGTTCCACGGCCTTCTGCATAGCAATATTCCAGGGATCAATCAGATTACCCTGGCTCATACCCACCAAGTATTTCACTTCCGGCACCACCTCAGTCGGTGACAGAAAAAACAGGCCGTTACCCAGCAGCAGCAGAATCAGCAGCACCGCAGCAGCCGGTCCAATGATTCGTCGTTTCATCTGCCCTCCATCTCCCTGATAAAGTTTGCTGGAGAGCGCCCCATGGCGTTTTTAAACGCAGTACTAAAATAAAACTGATTGCTGTAGCCAACCATGGATGCGATCTCTTTGATCCGTGTATTGCCTGATTGCATCAGCTCCACTGCCCGCCGAATACGGGTGCTGGTCAAATACTCCATAAACGCTGTACCAAGTTCCTGTTTCATCAGGCGGCTCAAGTAGGCTGCATTGACCCCCACAGCCCCTGCCACATCCGGTAAACTCAGGTCTGAACGGCTCAAATGGGCCGTGATATACTGTAAGGCCTGCTGAACTGGTTCCGAACGCTGCATCTGCTGCGTCGTCTGTTGAACCAACTGCCGGTAACATTCCGGAAGCGCCATGGGCTCCGTGAGTTCCATGCAGCCCGTCAGAAAATGGCGCTGCAAACTCTGTTCCAACGTTGCCGCCATTTGTTCCATCTCTTGCTCTCCCACAGTATCCTGGTCCACCAGAGCCAGAATCTTGCCATGGCTGTCATGGAACAGGCATAGTGGGCGTGGCGCCATCAGTTCTTCCAGGATATTGCCTACGGCATACCGCAGCAGCTCCGGCGCCCAGCGGGACAGCTCACTGCTTTGCTGCATTGGTACCAACATCCAAAGCGTGGGACGGTGCCCCAATTCAACGGCAAACTGTCCCAATCCCCGCTCCAGGTCTGCCGGCGGCAATTTACCTTCCAGCCACTCCTGTAAAAACTGTTCCCGCAGGATGTCCATGCGCTTTTCCAATTGGCTCTGAACCCAGTGATACTGTCCCCGCTTTTCCTGCTCCGTCGTGCATTCTGTCAGTATCGTCTCCAGCACCCGGTACAGTTCCTCCGTATCCACCGGCTTGAGCAGATATTCCCGTACCTGCAGCCGCAGGGATCTCTGTGCATACTGAAACTCGTCATATCCCGAAAGAATGATAATCCGAGGATGGCATCCGCGTTTTTGCAGCTGTTCGACAAAATCCAGTCCGTTCAAAAACGGCATACAGATGTCGGCAATGATCACATCTGGCTCCATAGCCACCGCCAATTCATAGGCCATTTCGCCATCCTCCGCTTCTCCGCAGATCTCCAGCGGTAACCCCATGGATTCAATCTGTTTCCGCAAGCCCCGGCGGATTTTCGGTTCATCGTCTGCCAGCAACAGCTTAAACATAAGTACCTCCTTTTTCTGTAGGGTCGTAGAGCATGGGATGCCGGATTTCCGCCAGCACACCACCCGGATCATTGGGCGCAAAACGTAAGCCGTATTCTGCGCCATAGGACAACGCAATGCGGTCATTCACATTGAATACACCATAGCCCCCCTCTTCGGGGCGTGTCTTGGCTGCCAGCAGGTCGTTGAGCCGCTGCATCTGCTCGGCTTCCATGCCAATCCCATCATCTTCCACTTGCAGCAGCAAATCCGTGCTGCATCGCTGAACCTTGACGATAATACGGCCCGGCCCTCGCTTTTGCTTGATTCCATGATAGATGGCATTTTCGACCAGCGGTTGCAGAATCAGCTTTTTGACACAGCAGCCTTGCAGGGCCTCCTGGCATTGAATCTCATAGGTAAGCTTATCCTCATATCGTACTTTCTGAATATAGAGATAACTCTCCACATGGGCCAGTTCTTCTTTCAGCGCTATGGTGTCCCTTCCCCGGCTCAGCGAAATACGGAACAGTTTAGTCAAGGCACCTACCAGCTGTACAATCTGCTCCTGCTCCGCCTCTACCGCCATCCAGCGGATGGTATCCAACGTATTATAGAGAAAATGCGGCTTAATCTGGGCCTGCAAGGTTTTCAATTCCGCTTCTCTCTTGCTACGCTGTTCCCGATATACCATCTGTAATAAATGCCGCATGTTCTCAATCATGCGGTTAAAACTCCTGCCCAGCTGGGCAAATTCTCCCACATACTCGCCGGTAAACGCCACGTCGAGATTGCCGTTCTCTGCCTCCAGCATCAGGGCGCGCAGTTGGCTGATGGGGTCGGTAAACAGTTTGGAATATTGCAGCACCAACAGCGTAGCCACAGCCAACATCACCACCAGCACCATAGCAGTAATGGTACGGACCTGATGTGTAGGCTCCATCAGCTCTGTGTAGGAGAAAGCCGCCATAACCGTCCAGCCCGTTTGTTCCGATGGCATTCCCAACAGTTGGTATGTCGTACCGCCAACCCGATACAACTTGCCATTCACCTCCGGCGTATACTGGTGCGGCAGTCTGTACACCGTATTGTTGGCCGGGGCATAGACCACACTCCCCGTTTCATCCACCACATAGAGAAAACCAGCATTGCCCAGTTTGACGGGCCGGAACATGGTTTCCAGGGCAGACAGCTTTAAATCCACTGCCACCACTCCCAGGACCTGCTCCCCGGCTTCATCCGTAATGGCACGGGCCAGCATAACGATGTCGTTGGTACTGAGACCATGGCCGATGGTAACGTTTCGCCCAATGGGCTGGGAGATCATTTGCAGGGCACCCGCCGCCTCTGCTGCTTGTTGATACCACGCATCTCTCGTCAATGAGGTCCGGGACATTCGGTAAATCTCGTTAGATGCATACAGATCGTGGGCGTTGGCTACGATAATGCCGTTGATGGTTTCATTGCCCTGGCTGTACATCTGCATCCGCTGACGCACTGCCGTTTCCAAGTCCAACCGCCGTGCATCATAAAAGCTCTCAAGCTGTAAATATTCCTGTACCACCGGGTCCTGAATCAGATAGCGAAGAATGTCGTCTGTCCGTTCAATGGTCAAATCCAGGTTGGTCTGTGTCTGGCGAAGGAGCTGCTGATTATATGCGTCTGCCTGCCCATGGGCCGTATAGGTAAAAATCACATTAAACACCAGCAGCAGCGTCAGCATAGCCAGGGAAATGGACAGCAGTTCGTGGGCCAGCAGCTTTCCGCGAAGACTGCCGTGCCGAAAACGTTGCCACATCATGGCAGTTCCCTCCTAATTCAGGATGGTAGTACAGATATTATATCGGTTTGGCAGGCCGGATGCAATTCTCACGTCCAGGAATACCGAAAACGTTCAAAAGCGGATGCCGCACTTTGGCGGCACCCGCAGAAAAACAGACCTTTTATTCGCCGCCGTACTTGACCAGCAGATCGGGCGCCGTCTCCGGCGTGATGACTTCGCTTTCCAGTGTGATGGTCTTTTCCAGCTCTTTGCCTTCCACCAACAGCTGGTAGGCACTCTCGATGGCCTCACGGCCGCCGGTGGGATAGACCATGGACATGCTCAAGCGACCGTCGATGACGCTTTTAATGCCGCCGTCGGGCGTGGGCAGACCATCAACGCCCACAAACAGGATATCCTCTTCCCGCCCAGCATTCTGGGCAGCGATGAATGCGCCTTCGGCCATGGGGTCATTCAGAGCAAAGAACAGGTCGATGTCATCGTGGCGCTGGAGCATTTCCTCGGCTACGGTGATGGCCTTTTCACGGAGCCAGTCGGCGTTGTTGGCGTCGATGATCTCCACCTTGGGGTTAACCTTGATGCCTTCGCGGAAGCCGTTGTCACGGTCCACGCCGCCGGAGGTGCCTTCCAGACCCTTGATCTCGCAGACCTTGCCGCCGTCGGGCAGCAGCGTCTCCGCTACATACTTGCCGCACTCGTAGCCGATCTGCACATTGTCGGCGCCGATAAACTGCGTATAGGTATCGCCTTCGATCTTACGGTCCAGCAGGATGACGGGGATACCTGCATCATAGGCCTCTTTGATGACGTTGGTCAAAGGCTTTGCCTCATTGGGAGAGGCGATGATCAGATCCACACCCATCTGGATGAAGTTCTGAATATCAGCAATCTGCTTGGAGTTGTCCTGGGCAGCGTCGGAGTAAATGACCTCAAACATGGGGTACTCCTCTGCGGCGGCAGCAATCTGGTTGTTCATGGCCACACGCCAAGGCTCGCCCAAGTTACACTGGCTCATACCGATGATGTATTTTTCTTCTGTCGTGCCGGAGTCTTCGGTGGATTCGCCTTCTGTCGTGGTATCTGGAGTGGTAGTTTCTTCCTGTTCCTGGTTGTTCGCGGTATCCGACGGGGTATCCGAGGTCGTGCCGCAAGCCACCATGGTCAGGGTCATGGTCAGAGCCAGAAGCCAGGTAATCCATTTTTTCATAGCGTATTCCTCCCGTAATTGTTTAGTTTCAGGAACATTCTATTTATTTGTCAGACTGCCGTCAGTCCCGCTTCCGGCCAGCCTGTGCAAATACTGCAATGATGATCAGCAGGCCCTTGATGACCAGCTGCAAGTTGGAGTCCAGTCCTTTCAGACCCATGACATTGTCCAGCAAACCCAGAATCAGTGCGCCCACGAAGGTGCCGAACACGGTGCCTTTGCCGCCTGCCAGGCTGGTGCCGCCGATAGCCACTGCCGCCACAGCGTTCAGCTCGTAGCCGATGCCTTCATTTGGACCGCCCTGGCTGATCTGTGCACTGTGGATCAAGCCAGCCAAAGCTGCCAGCGTACTGCATATCATAAAAGCTGCAATTTTTACCCAGTCCGTATTGATACCGGACAAATGGGCCGCCTGCTGATTGCCGCCCACAGCGTAGATATGCCGTCCGAAGCGGGTTGTCTTCATCAGAACCACAAACACCAGCATCAGCACTACCATAATCAGCGCCGGTGATGGAACCACATCGCCAATGCGGGTATAGAAGATGCGATACAGAGGTGGTGCATATCCCTCTCCCTCGCCATACGTCAGGGGAATGCCGATACCGCCAGACCAGAACCGTGCCAGGCCACGGGCAATGTTCATAGAAGCCAGCGTCACAATAAACGCCTGCATCTTTAGTTTGGTAATGACCAAGCCATTAAAAAGGCCATATGCCGCACCGATCAAAAGGCTGATGAGAACCGTTGGGAAAAACCCCAGTCCGTTTTTCACCATCAAGGCCGCCGAGCCGGTGGACACCAGGCCCAGAACCGAACCCACAGACAAATCGATGTCTCCCAGCAGAATGACCAGCGTCATTCCCAGGGCGATGATGCCGTTTTCCGACACCGCCCGCAGTACATTCATCAAGTTATTGGGCGTCAGAAAGATGTTTTTTCCGTCTTTCACACAGATAACCGACGCGATTAGCACAATGGCGATGAGTGCGATATAACTTTGGAACTGCCGCAGAATTGAGCCTATGGACCGACGGTTTTCCAAGGTTGGCGCCTGGACTTTCATGCAATTCCCTCCCTCATTGTTGCAGCTGCAAGCAGCTTTTCCTGAGTAGCCTCTTCTCTGGAGAACTCACCAGTCAGCCGGCCTTCGCAGAATGTGACAATCCGATCACTGATACCAATGACCTCCGGCAATTCCGAAGAAATTACCAGAATCCCCATGCCGCTCTGGGCCAGCTGGTTGATCATCTGGTAGATCTCTGCCTTGGCGCCCACATCGATGCCCCGGGTGGGTTCGTCCAGCAGCAGGACCTTGGGCTTGGACATTAGCCAGCGGCCCAATACCACCTTCTGCTGATTGCCGCCGGAGAGGTTTCCTGCCATGGTAGCATAGCTGGGCGCTTTGATCCGCATGGCCTGCATCTGCTGCCGCCACTCCACCTTTTCTGCCGATTGGCGCATAAAAAAGTGAGGACTGAATTTCCGCAGCAGCGGCAAAGACATATTTTCTCCAATGGAGCGCTGGAGCACCAGACCGGTGCCTTTCCGGTCTTCTGTAGCAAACGCCAGGCCAGCAGCAATCGCATCTGCCGGTCGCTGGATGTGTACTTCCTTGCCATCCACATAGATGGAGCCGGTGGTGGCACCGGGATGCATGCCAAACAGGCATTCGAAAAATTCGCTGCGTCCCGCTCCCATCAGTCCCGCAATCCCCAGGACCTCGCCCCGGCGTACTTGCAGACTGATACGCTCAATGGGCCGTTTGTAACTTCCTGCAAACGGCCGGAAGGACAGATCCTCAACCCGCAGTACCTCCTCGCCCATGGTGGCTGTCACCTTTGGAAACTGATCCTCCAGCTTCCGGCCCACCATCAGCGCAATGATCTCGTCACGGCTGGTGGTTTTGGCATCACAGGTGGCGACATAGGTGCCGTCCCGGAACACCGTGAGCCGGTCCGCCAGACGGGAAACCTCCTCCATGCGGTGTGTGATATAGATAATTCCCACACCATCGGCTGTAAGACGTTCAATCACGCGGAACAATACCTCCGATTCCGCCTTGCTGATCGCAGAAGTGGGTTCATCCATAATCAGAATTCTGGCATTCAGAGACAGAGCCTTGGCAATCTCCACCAGCTGTTGTTCACCCACCCGAAGGTCCTTGAGTTTGCGGGAAGGCGGTACGGACAGCTCCAGCATTTGCAGATATTCCGCTGCTTTCGCCTCCATGGCCCGCCGGTCCACCGCGCCGAAACGGTTGCAGATCTCCCGTCCCAGGAAGATATTCTCTGCCACTGTCATCTCGCTCACCAATTGCAATTCCTGGTGAATCTTGGCAATCCCGTGCTTTCTGGCGGAAAGCGGTCCTTGCAGCTGCACTGGGGTGCCGTTGAGCCGGATCTCTCCGGAATAGTTCTGTATGGCGCCGCACAGTATGTTCATTAGTGTGGACTTGCCCGCACCGTTTTCTCCCATCAGCGCCAGTACTTCTCCGGGATACAGGTCCAGCTGTACGCCTTTCAACGCCTGCACCGGGCCAAAGTATTTCACAATGTCCCTCATTTCCAGCAGTGGTTGTGCCATGGGTCTCCACCCCTTTCCATCGGTGTGTTGTTGGCTTCATTATAGAAACTCGTCGCCGGAAAGTACATACAGAAATCGTATATGTATTTATAAAAAAGTAACCGATGACATCCATTTCTAGACACTCCACTGAGGTGACATCACCTTTAGGTTCTCGTGCAGTGATGCGTGTGGGTTCGAGTCCCTTCAGGCGCACCAATGGAAAGGCCCCGCCCGGCCGAAACAACTGTCAACCGGGCGGGGTCATGTTATACCCGAAACCCTTTTGATCACAAGGGTTTCGGGTTTTTTCATATTTGCAGCTGCTGTCAACCAACGATAGTGCAGTTGATCGGCGTACACTACCCACGCAGCCACACCGTATCTTACTCAGATTCCGGCATCGTTTCCTCTGCGGGTTCCTCTGCTGCCTCTCCGTAGCCTTCCATGGAGCCATGGGTCTCCCAATAATCCAGACGTTTCATGGTTTCCTGGTAGGTGTCCTGACAGATCTGGGGAAGACTTTCCAGGTCGCCCACGGCTTCAAAGCCTTTGCGGATTGCTTCCCGCATCTCGCCCACCATCTCGGGGTCGCCATTGGTCAGCGACATGGCCATATCAATCAAGCGGGTAGAGACCGCGTCAACACCCCACATACCGTTTTCACCGATTGCCTCGGCTGCGGCTTCCGGCGTGGTGCCAATCCCCAACTGCTGTGCCAGTGCGTCAAAATCAACGGAGCCGTCGGGCAGTTTGGCAATTTGGGCCTGCGTGCCCAGCATATCCTCCACCAAAGCGAGCATGCTCTCCTGGACCTGCTGCTTGAGAGTGTCCACCTGCTCTGCCGACAGTTTGGTGGGGCGCTGGTATGTCACTTCCTCCGTAGTATCGGTGGGCGTACTGCGGGTAAACGTATCCTGTTTGCGAGTGGGCGTACTGTCTTGGGCCGCCCGGTTCTGTTGCGCCGGCTGGTACTGATTCTGGGGAATCCCTACCCCACTGATCGTAGAAATGCTCATAATAGGACCCTCCTTATCAACAGTTTTTTCCTATATTTACAATATCGGCAAAAGTATGGAAAAATTAAGGAAATTCCGCCGTTAATCAGGCTTGCACGCTATTTTTTATTCGATGCCCAGAGCCGTCAGGCCGTCCCGGAGGCAGCGCCATTCTTCCAGCAGCTGCCCGTGCCGCTCCCGGCCCGCCACCGTAATCCGGTAGTATTTCCGCGTGGGGCCGTCGGAGTTCCGACCCTCGTACTGCTCTGTACACCCGGCCTTGCACAGTCCCCGCAGCAGGGCGTAAACGGCGCTTTCCTGAGTCCCCGGAAAACTGCGATGGATTTGGCTCAAAATCACATAGCCGTATTGGTCCTCTGCCTTCAGCAGCTGTAACAAGCACAGCTCGATCAAGTCTTTTTTCAGCACAGTGCCACCCCGGTCCCCACCAGACCGATGCCACCCACCACGGCCCAGCGGACGAAGTAATGCGTCAGCCAACCCTGCGCATCCAGAGATAGCCCATCCAAGCTGTAAAGGGCAGCAAGAATTTGCAGACAGAGCACCACCATTGAAAGCCCTAACACATAGAGGGCACTCCATCGCCGGTCGTTCATTCTGGCCCGTACCGCACCGAACAGCCCTGCCGCTGTCGCCACGGTGCTGGACACACATAGAATCCACCGCGCAGTCGGGCCGTAGGAATCCAGCGGCCCGTCCCATGCTCCGGTGAACAGACCGGCAAGCATTGCGCCCGCTGTTATGCAGCACACCGCAAGCCCGGCCAAAGCCCACAGTACGCCCCGCGGCAGGGGCATTTTTTGGCCATGAAACTGCGGCCGAAACCAGACCAGTGCCAGCACCAGTCCCACCACAAAGGGTCCATAACCCACCAGCAGGTACCGATTGTACATGTGTTGTGCTCCCAACACCAGAACTTCGGACAGCAGCAGGCAATCCGCCAGAATCGCAAACACCCACAGCCAGCGGCGGTAGGACTTTGGTTCCGTCAGTAGTCGGGCCGCTGCACCGGGCCTTCCCAGGTCCTCTACCAGGGTATCGTCCCGGTCCGGCGGCCGCTGGTCCAGCAATTCCGCATAATCGGCCACCACCTCCACCGCCTCCGGCCCACCCAACTGCCAACGGGCCGCCCTGGAAAAGTGTTTTAAATACATCTGCTTGTCCATACTGTTCCTCCTCTATTGTAAAATTATCTATTGTAATTATATCAGTAGTTTTATAGTCATACTACCACAGGTGTGTAAAGCTGTCAAGGCAAACGCCGGGACCCGCTGCGGTTCTCTGGCAGCGGGTCCCGGTGGGTCACGGTATGAAGCTGTCGTTGGGCACCATGATCTGCAATGCCTGTCGGTGGTTATGGATTTCCGCCCGACGGATATTGCCGCCGAATTCGCCGTCCAGGGTCCAGGCCACCGGGTCCTCAAAGGAGATCACGGCCTCGGACGCCTTGAAGGAGTGGAAATACTCCCCCGTAAAGTCCTGGCGCAGAATGGCGGCAGCCACGGCGTTCAGGTCCACCAGATTTTTGATGCGGCGCACCAGAATAATCTCCGAAAGGCCATCCGTCAGGGAGATTTCCAGCTCCCGACGGGCCTTGAAGCCGCCGACGCTGGTGGTGCTGCCCACCAGGCCCAGGATGACCTCATCCCGGATGGTCTGTCCGTTGACCTCCACAGTGACGGGGATGGGCCGGATTTCCGTAATGGCCTGGACGCCCCGCAGCAGATAAGCCATTCGGCCCAGAATGCGCTTGTCGTTCTGGGCCGTCCGGTAGGACACATCGGTAAACGCGCCGAAAGCCGCCACATAGGCAAACCACCGGTCGTTGATGCTGCCCACATCAATGGACACCGGCCGCCCCGACACAACGATTTGAGCCGCTTCCAGACAGTTTTTCGGCAGTTGGAGGGTGGACGCCACATCGTTGACGGTACCGCCGGGCAGATAGCCCAGCACCGGCGGCTGGCTCAGCTGCATCAGGCCCGTCACCGACTCGTTGAGCGTACCGTCTCCGCCGGCGGACACAATCCTGTCATATCGGTGTCCCTCTGCGGCAATAACCTGGGGGATCTCTCCGGGCCGGGACGTGGGATGGACCGTCACATCATAGCCGCCTCGGGTGAAAATAGCCACCACATCCATCAGATGGGTGCGAATTTCTGCGTGACCGGCGTTTGGGTTGACAAAAAAGAGCATTTGCTTCTGCATCCAATTCCCTCCTGTTCGAAATGATTCAGATTCGTTCTTGATAAAACGCCATGGGACGACTTTTACGGTTTTTCCCGCAAAAGGGCAATGCCACAAGGCGGCGTCTATCTCATAAAAAATTTTATGAGATCATAGTATCAAAAAGGAGCCCCGGCGGGGCTCCTTTTTGCTGGGTTGCATGGTTAGACTCAAAGGAGTCCATTCTCTGTCAGTTTGGCCTTGCTGTAGTCCACTTCCACAGTGGTGGCGTTGACGATGTCGGCCAGGGCCTGCTGCTGGCGGGCGGCCAGGCAGTCCTTCTGGGCCACCTTATACCAATAGGGGTGATCGCAGACGCCGGAGAAGTACATGATATGATAGCCGTAAGAGGTCTTGACCACCGCCGTATCGCCCACCTGGCGGGCTTCGTCAAAGCACCAGTCGTTGAATTCCTGCACCATCTGACCGGGATAGACCTCTTCATAGAGGCCGCCGGTGGACATGGAGCCGGGGTCTTCAGTATACTCGGTGGCCAGGGCGGCAAAGGTATCTTCCGTGGCGTCGCCATCCTGCCACATCTTGTAGATCTCGTCGGCTTTCATCTGGGCGTTGGTCCAGTTCTGTTCCGTCAGCACCGGCTGGCCGTTTTCGTCCGTCTCGGCATTCTCATCGGCCTGGGGCGTGATGAGGATATGGCGGACGTTGACCATATTGGGATCATCCTTGGCAATATTACTCGCCGCATATTTGGCGGCATTCTCGTCAAAATAGGCGCTGATCTCCTCGTCGGTCAGCTCAATGGAGCCGTAGACGGTGTTCAGGTAACCGCTGGCCGTCATCATTTCCCGGGCAAAGCTCGTATAGCTTTCCATGGTGGAATGGGGGCCGTAGGCCGCCTGGATATATTCATCCACCGACGCGTATTCGTTGGCCTCAGCCTCCTGGGTCATGGCATCGGTGAGACTTGCCAGATAGTCCTCCGTCTCGCTGTCCAGGACATAGCCGGCTTCCTTGGCAGCGGCGTTGATGGCCTCCGTCTGCCAGAAGGTGCGGACAGCGGACTGGAGGAGAAAGTCCTCCCAGGTGTGGGTATCATCGTACATCTGCTCCGACAAAGGCTGCGTGGTGTCCAGACCCATCATGGCGGCGTAGGAGCCATACAGGCTCATAAAGTTATAGTACTGCTGCCAGTAATAGTAGGACAACCGGCTGTTGGTTAGTTCGGCGTCGCCGCAGGTGGCCACCACGGCGGCGGCGTCCTCAGCGGTAAAGGCGTCGTTTGCCACGGTGTAGCTGTGCTCAATGAAATTGCCCGCCTCGTCCACGTTGTTCATGGCCGTGGGGTCCGTCTCGTCGGTGGTGTTGAGGGCGGCGTTTTCGCTGGTGGTCTGCGTGGAGGCATCGGCGGGATTCTCCGCGCCGCCGTCCTTCTTGCCCAGAGAGGTGACCGCAAACACCAGCACCGCCACGGCCAGCACTACCACGGCGGCAAAAAGAGCCACCCGGCCCGTCTGCTTCTTGGCGGGGGGTTCCTCGGCGGTTGCTTCCGTGGTCTTCTCAAAGGACTCCCCGGTAAGCCCCTCCACCGGCTGGGCGACCGGTGCTTCGTCTGCCGGTTCCGCCGGCTGGGCGGAGGTCTCTTCGACCGCTTCCTTCACCGGCTCTTCCGGCGTCTCTTCCGCGGGTTCCTCCACAGCCTGCGCGGCGGGCTCGGTTGTCTGCTCCTCCGCAGGCGTTCCGACGGCGGTTTCTTCCACAGATGCCTCCACGGCGGTGTGCTCCGACGCATCCCCAGCCGCGCCCTCCACAGGCGCGCCGCACAGGGGGCAGCGCTCCATTTCCGGTTCCAGCTGCGCGCCGCATTTGGTACAATTCATGGCATTTTTCTCCTTTGTCCATCGTATCCCGTTCCGGGCAAACCGCCGCAGAATGGGAGTATTTGCATATCTTTCCGCTATTTTATCACGTTTGGCACGTGGTTGCAATCGTTATCCGTCGGACGGCGTCAGGGCCTGGGGCGTCACCAAAGTGACGGCGTCCCGGTCGATGAGAAATTCGTACTGCTCTCGAATGGTACGGGCTTCGGTTTCATACGTCTCCTTCCGCAGGTCCTGTTGGGCCTGCTTCTGCCAGACGGTGCGCTCCGACGGTTCCAGCGCATAGACCACATTCCACCCCTCGTCGGACCGCAGCACCGCCGTGTCGCCCGGGCTCCGCTCCGGATCAAACAGCCAGTCGGCCAGTTCCCCGCTGCAATCCGACGGCGACACGTCCTGCCGCAGTCCCGGCGTGGCAGAATGGCTGTCGGCCAGGGTGGCAAAATCCGCCTCCGCGCCCGATTCGGCCTGCCAGGTGGCGTAGAGCGTGCGGGCCGCGGTCTCGGCTTCGTCCCAGGCCTCTTCGGTGTTCCCGGCGGGCTTACAGAGCAGAACGTAGGCGTTTTGCAGCCGGGTCTCGCCGCCGTTCTCGTTGAGCCGTGCGTAATCTGCCTGATGAAGCGTACAGTACGCAGCGATCTCCTCCTCAGTGAACTGGGGACGGTTGTACAGCTCGTCGGTATAGGCTGCCGCCAGATAGGTGTCGGTCAGATAGGCCCGGAAGGATTCCTCTGTAGCGCCGGGACCATAGGACGCCTGCAAATAAGCCGTCACGCCGTCATAGCCCCGGGATTCGGCATCGGCCGCCAAGCCGTCCACGACCGTCTCCATGGAGGCCGCGTAGGTGTCGCCCATGGTAAATCCGGCCTCCTCCGCCGCAAACACCATGGACATGGTATCCCGGATGGTGATCATGGTCTGGTCCAGCAGATAGTCCTGCCAGGTACGGTCCTCGTCGTATTGTTGCTCATCCAGAGGTTGGGTCGGGTCCAGGCTCTCGGGGAGGTTCTCTCCGGCGCTGCCCACCAGATAAAAATATTCGCTCCAGTAATAATAGTTGAGGGTGGTGTTGTCCATGGACCAGTCGCCGCAGACCACCACTGCCTGGTCCATGGCGCCGGCCGTGGCCCCTTCGCCCGCTTCGTGCCGGCCCGGCCACAGGGCCAGAGCCGCGCCCAGAACCACCACAGTTGCCAGGGTCGCCGCAATCACTCGTTTATGAGGTAAAGTTTTCAATTTGTCGGAAAATGTCTTCAAATCTGCACTTCCTTTTCGTTGGAACCGTATGGAATTACAGTGAAACAGTTTAGCACAGCCCCCGGGGCAATGCAATGAACAAATCGTGAATTTCTCACCTTATACCATCTACGGTTTGATTTTGCCCCGGATTCTGTGGTATGCTATGGGCACCGTTACAAAAGAAAGGACGCGATCATCGTGAATCAGACGATTTTACAGGAATATGCCAAGCTCATCGCCACCGTGGGCGTCAACGTCCAGCCCGGCCAGGAAGTGGTGATTGAAGCCGAGCTGGATCAGCCGGCGTTTGTCACGGAGCTGGTCAAGGCCTGCTATGAAGCCGGCGCCCGGACCGTTCGGGTGGACTGGCAGCACCAGCCCGTTGCCCTGCTCCACGCCCTGTACCGCTCCCCGGAGGCCCTGGGCGAGATGCGGGAGTGGGAAAAGGCCCGCCTTCAGGACATGGTGGACACGCTTCCCTGCCGTATTTATCTGGAGAGCGAGGACCCCGACGGCATGAAGGACGCCGACCCGGCCAAAATCTCCGCCGCCGCCCAGAACCGCCAGCGCATTGCGAAACCCTACCGGGATCAGATAGAGAACCGCATCCAGTGGTGTATTGCCGCCGTGCCCGGCAAAACCTGGGCCGCCAAGCTGTTCCCTGAGCTGCCGGTGGAGGAAGCCATGGAAAAGCTGTGGGAAGCCATTCTGGAGGCGTCCCGGGCCAAGGGCGACGGCCCCGCCAACTGGCGCGCGCACAATGAAGACCTAAAGGCCCGCTGCAAGTATCTCAACGATCTGGGCATCCGCTCCCTCCACTATACCGCCTCCAACGGCACCGATTTGACCGTGGGCATGATGAAAGAAGGCCGGTTCCACGGCGGCGCCGACAAGACCCTGTCCGGCATCACCTTTGACCCCAACATTCCCTCCGAGGAGGTTTATATTTCTCCCAAACGGGGCGAGGCCGAAGGCATCGTGTACAGCGCCCTGCCCCTGTGCTACCAGGGTCAGCTGATTGAGAACTTCTCCCTGCGGTTTGAAAAGGGCCGCGTGGTGGAAGCCAAGGCGGAGAAGAACGAGGCGCTGCTGAAAGAGCTGGTGTCCATGGACGAGGGCGCAGCCTATCTGGGCGAGTGCGCCTTGGTTCCCTTTGAGTCTCCCATCAATCAGACGGGCATCCTGTTCTATAACACCCTGTTTGATGAAAACGCCGTGTGCCATCTGGCCTTGGGCAAGGGCTTCTGCGATACGGTGGACGACTTTGAAAACCGTTCCCTGGCCGAGTGCCAGGCGTTGGGCGTCAACGATTCCATTGTCCACGAGGACTTCATGATCGGCACCCGGGACCTGAACATCGACGCCGAAACCTTTGACGGCCGCACGGTACCCATCTTCCGAAACGGCACCTGGGCATTTTAAAAGCACTTTCCTATGGGGCGCGCTGCCGAGGCAGTGCGCCCCATTTTGTCTGGCAGCAGCTTTGAATAACCATTGACCTATCATTGACCTATGGGGATTCGTACTTTTGTTTTTCCTCTGTTTCTCGTACAATAATGGCAGAAAACACGAAATTGGAGTGGAAACTATGTCGATTGGTCAATCTTTGTTGTTTATGCTCGTCAGCCTCGCGGCCTCTCTGGCGGGCGGTTTGTGCGGCGTCGGCGGAGGCGTCGTCATCAAGCCGGCCCTGGATGCCTTTGGCTGGGCCAGCGTCAGTACCATCGGCTTTCTGTCCACCTGCACTGTTTTAGCGATGACCGTCTATTCCGTGGGCAAATCTCTGACCGCCGGAGACTCGGTCATTGACCTGCGCATCGGCACGCCCCTGGCCCTGGGCTCCGCCATCGGCGGTGTGGCCGGGAAAGCCGCTTACAGCGCTTTGGCCGGTCTCTTTGCCAATCCCAACCGCATCGGCGCCATCCAGGCCGTAATCCTGGGCATTCTGACCGTAGGCTGCCTGCTCTACACAGTAAAAAAAGACGGCATCCGCACCCATCAATTCCACGGTACACTGCTCTGTTTTTTCCTGGGCCTGATTCTGGGATTTTTCTCCAGTTTTCTGGGCATTGGCGGCGGTCCTTTCAATCTGGTGGTGCTCTATTACTTCTTCAGCATGGACACCAAAACCGCTGTTGCCAACAGTATCTATATGATTCTCTTCTGTCAGGGCGCCAACCTGCTGACCACCGTGGCCGACGGCATTCCCCCTTTCTCCTGGTCCGCCTTGCTGCTGATGATGCTGGGCGGCGTCCTGGGCGGCGTCTTCGGTCGCAAGATCAACAAGCGCATCGACAATCCCACGGTCGAAAAACTGTTCCTTTCCATGATGGTGCTGATCATTCTGATCTGCATCTACAATGCTTGGCAGTACAGTGCATGACCGCAACCCCTCCACCGGCGGCGGACTCTTTTCGGGTCCGCCGCCGGTTTTGTCGTTTCCCAAGGGACATTTCACAGGAAATCCCCATTGTTTACGCTTTTTTCATTGAGTCAGCGGTAAATCTTTGGTATAATACTTAGAAACTGTATTTGGATGTGTATTTGTTTTGAAGTATGGAAGCTGGAATGTGGCGGGTTATGACGCCACAGCGGCCCATGACCTCTGGGAAGCCGGTTTCTCTCCCCTGACGGCGGCGGTTCTGTGCAGCCGGGGCTGTTCCACGCCCCGGGAGGCCGCCGACCTCCTTGCGGTGGACGGCCCATTGCCGCCCCCGGAGGCCATGACCGATTTGTCTGCCGCCGCCCGCCGGGTGCGGCAGGCCCTGGAAAGCGGCGAACGAATTGCCGTTTTCGGCGATTACGATGTGGACGGCATCACGTCCACCTGTCTTTTGACCCAGTTCCTGCGGGAGCAGGGCGGCGATTGTCTGTTCTATATCCCCGGCCGCATGGAGGAGGGCTACGGCCTTAATACTGCGGCCATCGACGCGCTTCACCAGCAGGGGGTGACACTGCTCATTACTGTGGACTGCGGCATCACTGCCCATCGGGAGGCGGCCTACTGCCGGGAACTGGGACTGGACCTCATCATTACCGATCACCACGAGTGCAAGGACGCCCTCCCCGACGCCATGGCCGTGGTGGACCCCCACCGCTGCGATGAACACTACCCCCACTGTGAGCTGGCCGGTGTGGGCGTGGCCTTCAAGCTGGCCGCCGCCATCGCCGGGGACCAGGAAGCGGTCCTGGAGCGGTACGCCGATCTGGTGTGCCTCGGCACCGTGGCCGACGTCATGCCCCTGACGGGGGAAAACCGCGTCTTTGTCAGCCGGGGCCTGGAACTGCTGCACACGCGCCCCCGGTTGGGTCTGGCGGCCTTGATGGACCAGTGCAGCTGCGCCGGGTCGCCGCCCACCGCCTCCACCATTGGTTATACCCTGGCCCCCCGCATCAATGCCGCCGGACGGCTGGGCCAGGTGGAGCTGGCCGTGGAGCTGTTTCTCACCGACGATCCCCAGCGGGCCCAGTATCTGGCACGGGAGCTGTGCGAGCTGAACCGGCAGCGGCAGGCTGTGGAATCGGAGATCTACGAGCAGGCGGTCGCTATGCTGCGGGGCCGGCCCCAACCTGCGGCCATCGTGCTGGCCGACGAACGGTGGCATCAGGGCGTGGTGGGCATTGTGGCCTCCCGTCTGGCCGAGGAGTATCGCTGCCCCACCTTCCTCATCTGTCTCGATGGGGAACACGGCAAGGCGTCCTCCCGCTCCTACGGCGGCTTTAACCTCTTTGCGGCCCTGGAAGCCTTGGGCGACCATCTGGAGAGCTACGGCGGCCATGAGTTGGCCGCGGGATTCACCATTCACCGGGACGCCATTGACGGTTTCCGACAAGCCATGGAACAGCGGGCCGCCGCCTTCCGGGACTCGGCCGACTACCGCTGCGCCCTGGAAATCGACTGCATGGTGGAACCCTCCCTGCTGACGCTGCAAACGGTGGCGGCTCTGGACCAGCTGGAGCCCTGCGGGGCCGGTTGTCCAAAACCGGTGCTTGCCATGGGCGGTCTGACGGTGGACCAGTGCGGCGAAGTGGGCGGCGGCCGCCATCTGCGGCTGCGGCTGCGCAAGGGCAGTATCTGTCTCAGCGCCATCTATTTTTCGGCCACCCAGGCCCGCTGCGGCATCCATGTGGGGGACGTGGTGGAGGTGGCCTTTACCCCGCAGATCAATGAGTATCGGGGCGTCCGATCTGTACAGCTCAACGTGGTGGACATCCGTCCCATGACGGCGGACACGCAGCAAAGCTATGAGCAGGCGCTCTATGAGCGGTGCCTGGCGGGCTTTGTCTCGCCGCCGGAGGCCGATTGGTTTTTGCCCCAGCGGCCGGACTTTGTGGCCCTGTGGCGGTATCTGTCGGCACAGACCGGCGAAATCTGCGACGAATGCGCCGCGCTGCGGGAAAAGCTGTCCCGTTATGCCGGCGTCCCGGCCAGTATGATTCGGATGAAGCTCTGCCTCGACGTGTTCGCCGAGCAGGGATTGATCGCGCTGGAGCATCAGGCCCAGCGCCTCTCCATCACCCTGACGGCCCAGGGCCGCAAGGTGAATCTGGAGGAAAGCCGCATTCTGCGGCGCTTGAAAGAGAAGAAGGCAGGTGACTAAGTATGGAATCCGTACAGGAACATTATTCGGCTATGATGGTAGCCATCCGGCGCTACGCGCCGTACGTGGATATTGAAAAAGTGGACGCGGCGTATCAATACGCCGAGGAGAAGCACGCCAACCAGAAGCGCAAGGACGGCTCTCCTTACGTCATTCACCCCCTGGCTGTGGCCGAGATCATTGCGGAGATCGGTCTGGACACCGATGCGGTGGTGGGCGCGCTGCTCCACGACTGCATCGAGGACACCGACTCCTCCTTTGACGACATCGCCAAACGGTTTGGCCGCACAGTGGCCGAGCTGGTGGAGGGTGTCACCAAGCTGACCCGGGTGCAGTATTCCACCACCGAGGAACAGCAGATGGAGAATCTGCGCAAGATGTTCATGGCCATGAGCAAGGACATCCGCGTCATCCTCATCAAAATTGCCGACCGGCTCCACAACACCCGGACCCTGCAATATCAGACGCCGGCCAAGAAGATCAGCAAGTCCCTGGAAACCATGGAGATCTATGCCCCCCTGGCCCACCGGCTTGGTATGCAGAAGATCAAGTGGGAACTGGAGGACGAGTCCCTCAAGTATCTGGAGCCGGAGGCCTACAACGAAATCATGGCCTATCTGGACGCCCACGAGGAACAGGCCAATCAATTTATGCGGGGCGTCCAGTCCAAGATCACCACGCGCCTTTCCAGCGTGGGCATCCACGGCAAAATCTACGGCCGCATCAAGCACGTCTACTCCATCTTCCGCAAGATGAAGTCCCAGCACAAGACCATTGACGAGCTGTACGACCTCTACGCGTTCCGCATCATTGTGGACACCATCCCCGACTGCTACAACGTCTTAGGTCACATTCACGACCTGTTCAATCTGGTGCCGGGCCGGTTCAAGGACTATATCTCCACCCCCAAGCCCAACATGTACCAGTCCCTGCATACCACGGTCATCGGCTCCGACGGCATCCCCTTTGAGGTGCAAATTCGCACCTGGGAAATGCACCAGACGGCGGAATACGGCGTGGCCGCCCACTGGAAGTACAAGCAGGGCGTCAACAAGACCGGCGACGAGAAGGACTTTGAGTGGATTCGCCGCCTGCTGGAGAGTCAGCAGGACACCGATGCCGAGGAGTACGTCCACTCTTTGAAAGTGGATATGTTCGATGACGAGGTGTTCGTCTTCACCCCCAAGGGCAAGGTCATTTCCCTGCCCCAGGGCTCTACGCCCATTGACTTTGCCTACGCCATTCACTCCGCGGTGGGCAACTCCATGGTCGGGGCAAAGATCGCGGGCCGTATCGCCAAAATCGACGAACCCCTGAAAAACGGCGACATTGTGGAGATCATCACCTCCAAAACCGCCAAGGGCCCCAGCCGCGACTGGCTGAAAATCTGCAAATCCAATCAGGCCCGCAACAAAATCCGCCAGTGGTTCAAGAAGGAGTGCCGGGAGGAGAACATCGTCCACGGCAAGGCCAGCTTCGAGTCGGAGCTGCGCCACTTCAATATCAACCCCAATGTGCTGAACAACACCGAGATTCTTCCCACGGTGCTGAAAAAGGTCTGCTTTGACTCTCTGGACGATATGTACGCCGCCATCGGCTACGGCGGCATTACCGCCCAGAAGTGCGTGGGCCGCATCAAGGACGAACTGGTCCAGGCGGCCAAGCCTGTCAAGGACCCCAAGGATACGGGGTTGAATCTCAACAAGGCCCCCACGCACAACGAAAGCGGCGTCATCGTCGGCGGTGACATCGGCTCCTGCATGGTGAAGTTCTCCCGGTGCTGCACACCGGTGCCCGGCGACGACATTGTCGGCTTTATCACCAAGGGCTACGGCGTGTCCATCCACCGCAAGGACTGCCCCAACGCCAAGGCCGCCAACGATCCGGCCCAGTCGGACCGCTGGGTCCAGGTGTCCTGGGCCAACACCGAATCGGAGCCTTTCTCCACCACACTGGAGATCGACTCCACCGCCCGCCAGGGCGTCTTCCTGGACGTGGCCACCATTCTGGCCTCTGCCAAGGTCCGGGTCACGGAGATTTCCGCCCGGGACCTGCCCAACGACCGGGCGCTGACATTGGCCACCTTCGATGTGAAGAATATCGACGAGCTCAACGCCATCAAGCAGAAAATCCGCGGCCTGTCCGGCGTCACTGACGTCCGCCGCGGCAGACATTGATTTTACAAGGAGCACCCGAACCATGAGAGCAGTTTTGACCCGCGTCTCCTCGGCTTCCGTCACCATCGACGGCACGGTGCGCGGTTCCATTGGCAGAGGATTTCTCATCCTCCTGGGCATCGGCCCCAACGACACCCCGGCCCTGTGCAGAAAACTGGCGGAAAAATGTGTAGGACTGCGCATTTTTACCGACGATCAGTACAAGATGAATTTAGGGCTCAGTGATGTGGGCGGTCAGGTGCTGGTCGTCAGCCAGTTTACCCTGTACGGTGACTGCAAAAAGGGCCGCCGGCCCAATTTCATCAACGCCGCTTCGCCGGACGTTGCCATTCCCCTCTATGAGCAGTTTCTGGACGAGTGCCGCGCCCTGGGCTATGCGCCCCAGCACGGCGAGTTCGGCGCCCGCATGGAGGTGGCCTCCGTCAACGACGGCCCCGTGACGCTGATTCTGGACACCGACGACTGGGTATAAGGAGGTTTTTCTCTATGACCATCACTACCCTGCCCCTGGGTCCGCTGGGGGCCAACTGTTATATTGTCTCCGACGGCGCCTGCTGCGCCGTCATTGACCCCGGCGACAACGGTCCCGCCCTCCACGACGCCCTCCGTGGCCTCACCGTGTCGGCCATCCTGCTGACCCACGGCCACTTCGACCATGTGGGCGGCGTCCGGGACCTCCAGGCGGAGACCGGCGCGCCGGTGTACCTCAGCAGCAATGACCTGAGCTTGCCCACGGAACTCAGCGGCGGCCTGCCTGCCGAGTTTATTGACCTGTCCCTGGAATCGGAATCCACCGTCACTGTGGGTTCCATCACCTTTACAGTTCTCGAAACGCCGGGGCACTGTCCCGGTTCCGTGTGTTTTTGGGCCAAGGACGGCAGCCAGGAAGCGCTGTTCACCGGCGATACCCTGTTCCAGGGTTCCATGGGCCGCACGGATTTCCCCGGCGGCGATCTGACCGCCATGCAGCGGTCTTTGCAGCGGCTCAGCCAGCTGCCCCCGTCCCTGGCCGTCTATCCCGGCCACGGCCCCGCTTCCACCATCGGCGACGAGCGCCGCTGGAATCCGTTCCTGCGGCCCTTTGCAGGCCGGGAGGATTGACCCATGCGGCTCTATCTCGACGGCCATACGGAACGGTACGCGTTGGAGCAGCTGCAAATGGCCCTGTTTCCCGGGGAGCCCATGGAATACAGGGAGACGCCTTTTGACGGCGACGGAGCAGTTTCCACCCTGCGCCGGGAAAACGGTGTTCTGCTGGCCCGCGCCGTCATCTGCAAGGATGGCCGCACGGTGACGGGAGAGCAGACCCTGCCCGAAGCGGAAGAAACCGTCTCCACCCGCCGCCGGACGTTGCAGCAAAGCTATTACAAGGCCGCCGTGCAGCTGTTGGACGCGCCGCCGCCCTGGGGCGCCCTGGCCGGCGTCCGCCCCACCAAGCTGACCACCCGGTGTCTGATGCACGGCGGCTCTGCCGCCGACTGCGACGCCCTGATGCGGGACGTGTACTACGTCCAGCCGGAACGGCGCAGACTGTGCATCGACGCCAGCCTTGCCACGGTGGAAGCGGCATCCCTGCTGCGGCCCAAAGACCTCTCCCTGTATATCGGCATTCCCTTCTGCCCCACCCGCTGCTTTTATTGCAGCTTTGTCAGCCAGTCCATCGAGAAGCAGGCCCATCTGTTGGAGCCGTTTCTCCAAGCCCTGCTGGTGGAGATTGAGACGGTGGGACAGCTGTTGGCCCAGTCGGGCCGGACGGTGCGCACAGTCTATCTGGGCGGCGGCACCCCCACCACCCTGTCCGCAGAACAGCTTTCCCGGCTGCTTGCTGCGATTTCCAGTCATGTAGACCTGTCCCAGTGCCTAGAATATACGGTGGAGGGCGGGCGGCCCGACACGTTGGACCGGGAAAAGCTGGACGTTCTGCGTCAGGGCGGCGTAGACCGCATCAGCATCAATCCCCAGACCATGCAGGATGCGGTGCTGCGCCGCATGGGACGCCGCCACACGGCGGCGGATGTGGTAAGGGCCTACGAGGACGCCGTGGCGGCGGGCTTCACAGCCATCAATATGGACCTCATCGCCGGTCTGCCCGGCGACAGTCCCGCAGGCTTTGCCGATTCTCTTTCCCGGTGTCTGGCCCTGGACCCCTCCAATATTACGGTCCACACCCTGGCCATCAAGCGCAGTTCCGATCTGAATCTGGACCGGACGGGCCTGCTGCCCGCCGAAGCCGTGGCCTCCATGCTGGAGACGGCGGAAACGGCTCTGCGGGGCCGGAGCTACGCACCCTATTACCTGTACCGACAGAAATACATGTCCGGCAGCTTTGAAAATGTCGGTTGGAGCAAGGCCGGTTCGGCCTGTCTTTACAATATTTATATGATGGAGGAACTCCACAGCATCCTGTCCCTGGGCGGCGGCGGCGTCAGCAAGGTCAACCTGCCCGGCGGCAAGCTGGAGCGACTCAGCAACCCCAAATATCCCCGGGAGTACCTGGAACGGTTGAACGACACCCTGGACGCACACCGTACCTTCTTCCGGATGCTCAGTGAAACGGAGGGAAGTATATGAAGCGTTTTCAATTACACGCACTGAATGACGACATCCGCAGCGACCCGGCTGATTTCATCGCCCGTTGTGACGGCCGCTATGACCGCATGGTAGTCGAAACGGCACAGGCCGCCGCCAAAAACATCAAGAACAGCCCCATTATCCTGCTGGCCGGTCCGTCCGGCTCCGGCAAGACCACCACGGCCACCCGCATTCGGCAGGAGCTGGAACGCCACGGCATCGGCACCCACGCCGTCAGTCTGGATGACTACTACCGCAGTCCTCTGGAACCCGACTACCCCAAGACCGAGGACGGAGAGCCGGACCTGGAATCGCCCCTGGGTCTGGACATTCCCCTGTTGGAGCAGCATCTGACGGACCTGGCTGCCGGACGAGAGATCACCGTCCCCCATTTCGACTTTAAAGTCCACGACCGGGACCCGAAAAAGTCGTGGCAGTTACAGTTGAAGCCCGATGAAATGGTGGTCTTCGAGGGCCTCCACGCCCTCAATCCCCTGTTTACCCAGCGCCATCCCCATGCGTTCCGCATTGCCATTTCCGCCGCCAGCGACCTCTATGACGGGGATACAATGCTCCTGCACCACGACCAGTTCCGGTTGCTGCGGCGGTCGGTGCGGGACCTGTACCACCGCAATGCACCGGCGCTGGAGACGCTGAGCCTGTGGGCCAACGTGGAACGGGGTGAACGGCTGTACATCAATCCCTATCGGGACCAGGCCAATGTGGTCCTCAACACCTCTCTGGGCTATGAGCTGTCGGTGCTGTACCCCATCGCCGCGCCCCATTACGCCGCCCTGCCCGCCGACGCGCCCGAAATGGAGAGCGTAAAGGCCATTGCCCGGGCCGCCCAGCTGGTGGAACCCATCGATGGCGGTCTGGTGCCCAAATCCTCCCTCATGCGCCAGGAGTTCATGCAGTAACCCAAATTTTTACGAGATACGAAAGGAACGACTATGGATACACTGTTTTCCAATGCCACTGTGGTGACCATGGATGAGTCCATGCACCTCTACACCGGCGGTTTTGTCGGTGTCACCGACAGTAAAATCTCCTATGTGGGTAAAAACCCGCCCCCCGAGGATGTGAAACCGCAGAAAATCATCGACGGCACCGGCATGGTGCTGATGCCCGGCCTCATCAACTGCCACACCCACCTGCCCATGACCCTTCTGCGGGGCTACGCCGATGACTACGATCTGCAAACGTGGCTGACGGAATATATTTTCCCCAAGGAAGCCCATTTGGATGACCGGTGCGTCAAGGCTGCCACGCTGCTGGGCATTGCTGAGTGTCTCCAGTTCGGCGTCACCTCCGTGACGGACATGTATGACCACATTGACGCCATTGCCGAGGCTGTGGCCGAGAGCGGCATCAAGGCCAATCTGTCCCGCGGCACCACCCTCTTTGACCCCGAGGGCTTCGAGTTCGACAAGTATCCGGCCTGTCAGGAGCTGGTGGCCGCCCGGGAGAAGTGGCACAACTACGACAACGGCCGCATCCGCATCGAGGCCTCCATCCACGGCGAGTACACCTCCAGCCATGAGCTGTGGGACGCCATGGCCGAATACTGCATCAATGAGGGCGTGCGCATGCACATCCACCTGTCGGAGACTGAGAGCGAGCACAACAGCTGTGTGGAAAAGTACGGTCTGACCCCGGCCCAGCTGCTGGACTGCCACCATGTCTTTGACGTGCCCACCACCGCCGCCCACTGCGTGTGGCTGACGGAGGAGGATCGGAAGCTCCTGGCTAAGCGCGGCGTCTCCGCCGCCCACAACCCCATCTCCAACCTGAAGCTGGCCAGCGGCGTGGCCGATGTCATGGCCATGGTCAAGGACGGCATGAATGTGTGTTTGGGTACCGACGGCACCGCCTCCAACAACAACTTGGACCTCTTTGAGGAGATCAAGGCCGCGGCCCTCCTGGCTAAGGAGAAGCACCGCGACCCCACCGCCGTGTCCGCCACCGCCGCCCTGATGATGGCCACGGTCTGCGGCGCACGGGCTCAGGGCCGCGATACCGAATGCGGCATGATCAAGGAGGGCATGGACGCCGACCTGATTCTGGTGGACTTCACCCGGCCCCACCTGATGCCCTGCCACAACGTCATCTCCAGCCTGGCCTATTCGGCCCGCGGCGGCGATGTGTGCCTGACCATGGTCCGGGGCAAGGTTCTCTATGCCGGCGGCAAGTTCCCCACCATCGACCTCAGCGCCGTGGTCAAGGAGTTGGCCGAGTATGCCATGCCTCGGGTGTTCCAGCCCACAGGCGGCGACGAATCTTCCGCCTCTTGAATTTGGTAAAGGACTGATTGCATTTTGAATCCACAACCCATGAAGAAGCAGAGCTTCCTCCACGGCGCGGCCATTCTGGCTCTGGCCACCTTCATCGTCAAGATCATCGGCGCCTGCTATAAAATTCCCCTGGTGGGCATCATCGACAATGCCGGTTACGGCTATTTCACCACGGCCTACGACATCTATTCGGTGCTGCTGACCATCTCCACGGCGGGCCTGCCCGTGGCCATGTCCCGGATGATCTCCGAAAGCCAGGCATTGGGCCATCATGCCCAGATCAAGCGCATTTACCGGGCGTCGCTGTACGTCTTCCTGACCATCGGCATTGTGGGCAGCGGCGGTATGCTGCTGCTGTGCCGCCAGCTGGCCGAGTTTATGGAGTCGCCCAACTCCTGGGCGGCCATCGCCGCATTGGCCCCGGCTGTGCTCTTCGTCTGCGTCATTTCGTCCTACCGCGGCTTCTTCCAGGGCCAGAGCAACATGACCCCCACCTCCATCTCCCAGGTCTATGAGGCGCTGTGCAAGCTGTTCATCGGCCTGGGCGCTGCCTGGTTCGTCATGGACACCACCCAGGACGTTGTTCTGGCCGCCGGCGGCGCCATTCTGGGCGTCACCGTGGGTACCATTGTCTCCATGGTCTATCTGGGCATCAAGTACCGTAAGGCCGCCGCGTTCCTGGACACCCAGGGCGGCCCCGTCAAGCCTCTGGGCGTGACGATAAAGCAGCTGCTGTCTATCGCCATTCCCATCACCCTGGGCGCGGCGGGTCTCCAGCTGATCAATCTGATGGACGCCAAAATCGTCATGGGCCGTCTGCTGGGGGCCGTGGGCTTCACCCAGGCCCACGCTGACGAGGTCAAAGGAATTTACAACTTCTGTCAGACCATGTTCAATCTGCCCGCCGCTTTCATCGTCCCCATCACCGTGTCCATCATCCCCTCCATTACGGGCTACCTCACGGTGAAAGATTACAAATCCACCCTGATGGTGGAGGAATCCGCTGTCCGCATCACGGCCCTGCTGGGTCTGCCCTGCGGCGTGGGTCTGGCGGTGTTGTCCGGCCCCATTCTCACCATGCTGGCCAAATATGGTCCCACGGAACTGGCCACCGGCAATCCTATTCTGCGGGTCTTCGGCGCCGCCGTCATCCTCAACTGTCTGGTATTGCTGACCAACGCCATGATGCAGGCTCACGGCAATGTGACCACACCCCTGATCGATATGCTCATCGGCGGCATTGTCAAAGTGGTCGTCAATTTTGTGCTGGTGGGTATGCCCCAGTTCAACATCATCGGCGCCCCCATCGGTACGTTCTGCTGCTACTTCACCATTATCTCTCTGAACCTGCTGGCCATGAAGCGGATGCAGAAAGAGCACAGCCCCCGGATTATCCGCACGCTTCTCAAGCCTCTGATCGCGTCCCTGATTATGGGCGCCGCCGCCTGGGCGGCCTACGGGCTTCTGAGCCGGTTTATCTCCTCCAACAGCATCGCCTGCCTGGGCGCCATCGCCATTGCGGGCTGTGTGTATCTGGTGCTGGTGGTGGCCCTGCGGATCATCACCAAGGAGGACTGCATGCTCCTGCCTAAGGGTGAAAAAATTGCCAAATTGTTAAAAATCAACTGATTTTACGGAAGAAATGTTGCAAAAGGGGAAAAACTATGGTAGAGTTTCAAAAGAAAGACCGCTACGGCTATGACGATCTCGTGAAGATTGTCCACCTCCTCCGCTCCCCCGGCGGCTGTCCCTGGGACCAGGAACAGACCCATCAATCCATTGCCCGGAATTTTCTGGAGGAGACGTATGAGGTGCTGGAAGCCATCGACCAGGATGACCCGGTACACATGTGCGAGGAACTGGGCGACGTGCTGACCCAGGTGGTATTCCATGGCGACATGGAGCAGGATGCCGGGCGGTTCACTCTGGAGGACGTCTATGACGGCATCTGCAAGAAGCTGATCCTGCGCCATCCCCACGTCTTCGGCTCCACGGTGGTAGGCAGCACCGGCGAGGTGCTCAACAACTGGGACGCCATCAAGCGGGTGGAGAAGGACCAGAAGACCTTCACCGACACCCTGGAAGCGGTGCCCAAGAATCTCCCTGCCAACTGGCGGGCCGAAAAGCTGATGAAAAAGGCTTCCAAGGCGGGCTTTGCCTGGGACAACGGGTTCCAGGCCATCGACAAGCTGGCTGAGGAGACCGTCGAGCTGGGGCAGGCCATGGTGGACGGGTCCAACGTGGCCGAAGAGCTGGGCGACACCCTCTTTGCGGCCGTGGGCGTCTGCTACACCCTGGGATTGGACCCGGAGGCGGTACTCCACAAGGCCTGTGAAAAATACACCCGCCGGTTTGCCGCTATGGAGCAGCGGGCCGGCAGTACCCCGCTGGATACGCTGTCCAAGGAGCAGCTTCTGTCCCTGTGGAACGACTGCAAACTCTGATTACACCACTTCAACACCAAAGAAAGAGGTCAAACACGCTATGAATAAGACTGAATTGATCGCTGCTGTGGCCGAGAAGGCCGGTATTGCCAAGAAGGACGCCGAAAAGGCCGTCAACGCCACCCTGGACGCCATCACCGAGACCATGGTTGCCGGCGACAAGGTGCAGCTGGTGGGCTTCGGTACCTTTGAGACCCGCCGCCGGGAGGCTCGCACGGGCCGCAACCCCCAGACCAAGGAAGCCTTTGAAATCCCCGCCTCCACCGTACCCGCCTTCAAGCCCGGCAAAGCCCTGAAAGATCAGGTTAATAAGTAAGATGCGGCTGGACAAATATTTGAAGGTGTCGCGGCTCATCAAGCGGCGCACCGTGGCCAACGAGGCCTGTGACAATGAGCGCATTACCGTCAACGGCCGCCCGGCCAAAGCCTCCTATGATGTGAAGGTGGGCGATGTGCTGGAAATCCGTTTCGGCGCCAAGACCGTAAAAATTGAAGTTCTGGCCGTGGCCGAGGCCGTCCGTAAGGATGACGCCGCCGCCATGTACCGGGAACTGACCGAGTAAAAACCCACCGGGTTTTCCGTAACAATCGGAAAACCCGGTGGGTTTTATCTGTATTGATTGTCATTCACTGACCGAGCCCGGTGTTGGGCGGTCGTTCTCCGTCTGGATAAGAAAGCCGCTGTCCCCCGGCTCTGTCAGGTTGCACGTCAGCAGGGCCGCGTACTGGAGCCCCTGGCTGTCACAGATCTGCACATGAATTCTGTTGTCCCAATACTGGTCCACATAGCCGACCCGCAGGAACCGCTCTCCATCGAAGAAGCTGTTGCTGTAGGACGCGCTCCACTCCGCGGCGTTGTCGTCGCTGACCTTGTAATAGCGACCATCCTCTGTCAGCTTCCAGGTGGAGATCCACTGTTTGTAGCTCTCCGCACCGGCGGTGGTGTCGCAGTCGATGACCTGATGATACAGGCCGTCTTCCCCCACCGCCCAGACGGTGATCCACTGGGAAGCGCTATCCGATTCCTCTTGGCGCAGGGTGGACACGGTAACCACATGGTCGTTTTCCATCTGAGACTGATACCATCCGCCCTCGTTGCCCATATAATGGCCGCTAATGGGAAAGGTCTGAATCTGCTCCATGGTGGCCCAGTCAAAGAGAATCGCGGTGCTGCCATCTTCCGTATCGGTTGTCAGCAGCAGCCGGGTATCGTCTTCCATACCATAGAGGGCGCTGCCGTCCTCCGTGGCATAGACCAGCTTCACCTCATTCTCCACCACCTGATCCAGAATGTCATCTTTATAATCCAGCTTCTGCACCGGGATGCGATAAATGCCCTGGGGAGCCGCTCCCGGAATGGGATTTCCGTCGCTGTCCCGGGCCGTAAACAACAGATACCAGCAGCCGTCCGGGCCTTGAATCCCATTGCTGTAGATATTGTCCACATTGGGCAGCAGATAGTTCAGGCTATAGACATTCCCCTGATCATCCTTACTGATGGTGATTTCCGCCACATCCCCCTCCCGAACCGGCACATGGAAAAATTCCGTGGCGGTTGGCCAGAATTGCGGACCATCCATAGTATGTCTGATGGGAAGGGAGGAATCATCGGCAATCTCGTAATAGTCCAGATGCGGAGCCAAGGGCACTGTAACGGCATACTCCTCCGCGCCGGCGGGCGTCTGCTCTGCCGCCGCTGTCAGCACGTCGGCCAGCCAGGCCGTCTCCGGCTGCTCCAGAAAGTCGATGGGACCGCTGCTGCTCATGCTCATATTGCTCTGGCAGTACAGACTGATGGTGTCGCGGCTGAGTTCCCGGTTTTCTTCATATTGCGCCGTGAAATAGAAGTCTGAGTCTGTTTCCACCGTTTTCCCCAGGGTGATGGTATTCCGCCAGTGGAGTTTGCCGTTGCTGGTCAGCAGGGATTCGATTTGCAGCCCCTCCCCTGCCGCCGGGTTGCCGTAACGCCACTGCTCCGTATAGGTGACGGTCTCCGCGTTCTGATTGACATAGGGCACTGCCGCCGCGAGGATGCCCACACTGACCACCGCCAGAGTCAGCAGCAGCATGAGACTTCTGCGCATGGTCACTCCTCCTCTCCCGTCAGCTCCGACAGGGCCTTGCTGACCCGGTCGGCCCGGTAGTGGTACGTCTCCTTGACAAAGTCCAGAACATTTTTGCCCTGTTCGTCCAGTTCCAGTGTGGTGGCATCGGCCACAACGCGGCCATTTCTCAATAGTACTGCCCGGCTGATAAAGCCGCTGACCTCTTCCAGCAGATGCGTCGATAAGAGCACCGTCTCCGTCGGCTCCAGGATGCCCAGGAGCACCTTATAAAAATCCTCCCGGTTGAACACGTCGTTCCCGGCAAAGGGTTCGTCCATCAAGATATAGTCGGCGCCCTGGCTCAACGCCAGAATGACCTCAAACTGGTTCTTCTGGCCCGTGGAGAAGCTGCGGATGGGTTTGTTTTGCGGCAGCTCGAAAAACTCCAACAGCGCTCCAAACCGTTTTTCCCGGAATTTAGGAAAGTGCTCCCGGTAAAATTCCCCATGGCCCTGGGCCGTCAAATTGGGGAAAAAGGAGTGTTCACAGGTGGCGAAGCTGAGCCGCTCAATATTTCGCGTGGTAATGGGTTCCCCGTCCAGGGTGATGTCTCCCTGATAGGACAGAAAGCCCAGGATGCATTTCATCAGTGTTGTCTTACCGGCGCCGTTTTCTCCAAACAGGCCCACGATTTCGCCGGGGCCAATGGTCAGGTCCACGCCGGTCAGCGCCTGTTTGCTCCGTCCATAGACCTTTTTGACTTCTTTCAGTTGCAGCATAGGAAACGCCCTCCTTACAGCAGATTCAGCAGTTCCAGCCAGGAATAGGGATGCAGACACTGTTCCGGCGTACACAGCATATAAATCACGAAATCCAGACACCGCAGCACAAAGGCCAGCAGCAGATAGCCCAGCGCCGCCAGGGCCGGTATGGTCAGCACCCGCCGCCACCGCTCCCAGCGGTCCGGCAGACGGCGCATGGTATAGATACTTTTGCTGCCCTGGTAGTAGCTGGAATACAGCTGCACGGCCACCACCACCATAGCCAGGGCCGCCACAAAGCAGCCATACAGACTGGTCCCCAAAATCTCAGAAAACGCCGGCATGATGGTGCCGTTGAGCTGCTTGAGATTGCCATGGTAATAGGTATATAGACCGTTGCGGGCCGATAGATACCGCAGGATGAATTGCAGATGGAACAGCAGGGCGGAGATCAGGCCGGTCAACAGTCCCATCTCAGATTTAGACGGGTCCACCCCCGGCGGCAGATAGCGGGCCATCCACACATGGCGTCGTTTCATAGCGTTTCCTCCTCTTCCTCCGGTTCCGCCCGTCCGGGCAGTTGTACGATAGCAATACAGAGCATAAACCACAGCACACCCAACACAATGGTATCCCACTCATAACTGCCCAAAGCACTGGTGATTATGGTCATGGCAATGAGGGATACAAAGGGATGAATGGTTCGTTTGCCCCGAACGCTGCGAATCATGGTGATACCGCCGTACAGACCCAGTCCCAAATAACGGAAGATCGTTACCGCCCATCGCCATCCGTCTTCCAGCGGCAGCAGGCCGTGGAAATAGCTGCTGCGGTAGGCGGCCAGGAACAGCGTCTGCTGGTGGTATCGCTCCGGTTGGAGCTGCCCGTAGAGGGACACCACGCTTACAGCTACCGCCAACTGGACAGCCCAGACGATGAGAAACACCAGGACGCCGAACACCATGGGCCAGACGTCCCTGGCAACGTTGGATATCGGCAGACGGTACCAGGTGTAATCCACCCGTCCGCCCCGGCGGCCCACGGCCCCCAGGCACACAAACAACCCCGCCATGGCCACCGCCGCCGTCCAGCGAACAGGCCACCAATCCAGTACCTTTTCCACAGCAACGCCTGCGTTAACATCGAGGTGCTGGATGCCCCACAGGGCCAGGCCCAGCTGAGCCGCCGCCATGGCCGCCAAAATCAGGATGGCCCGGTACAGCTGACTGCGGCTGCCCAACATCAAGAGGGAAAGCTGACGTTTCATTCCGGTTCTTCCTCCTTCCAAAGCGTTTCTACCAGGGCGACGGTCTCCGCACAGGTGGCGCCCAGAGCTTTCATGGACCGGACAAAGGCCCGAGCCTGGTAGTCCGGCAGATTTTTCCGCAGCGCCTCCACCTGTTCCGCCGTGGCGGAGACGAGACTTTTGGCCCCCGTATGGGACTGAAGCCACCCCTCCTCCTCCAAAAGCCGGAAGGCCTTCTGGATGGTATTGGGATTCACGCCCAGCAGCGCCGACAAGGCCCGGCGGGAGGGCAGCTCCTCGCCGTCGGCCACCGTCCCGGCGGCGATTCCGGCTTTGACATGGCGGATGATCTGCAAATAAATGGGGACGCCGTCCTCCAGCCGCAGCGTTGTAAAGTCTATCATGGCTGCCTCCTTTCACTGTATTATACGTGTAGTACACTTTCTAAGTGTATTATATCCATAGTACACTTTTCTGTCAAGGGGTTCTCTGTGCCGTTTTACGCGCCCCGGCGTCACAAGGGCATAAAAAAACCGCCGCCCCGCGAGGGGACGGCGATTTTTTCGATCACTCAATATTCATCCACATCGGCGTAGTCATCGTACTCCGAAGGACGTCTTCTGCACAGGGTGAAACGGTGGGGATCAGTGATCTTATCCCAATAGCCGATGAGCAGGCACACGCCGCCGGCCATAGCCAGGCTGGCACCCACGATCTTCAGAACAAATCTTGCAAGTTTCACAAGTCCGCCTCCTTACGTTGTCGGTGGTGATGGTATCAGTATACCCCTTTTTCTGCCGGATAGCAAGTATTTTTACAGACGAAGAATGGCGTCCTCCCGACGGGGCTTGTAGGCCGGAGCCGGTGCGGCGGCATATCCCAACGCACAGTGGCCCACGCCGCGGTACGTCTCAGGAATGCCCCATTCTTTCAGCAGCGCCTTACCCTCGTCGCTGTCAAACATTTCTCTGGCCCGATGAATCCAGCAGGAGCCCACGCCCAGAGACTCGGCGGCCAGCATCAGATTGCCGATAACGAGACTGCCGTCTTCCACCCAAGTATGTACCGTGGAATCGGCCAGAACCAGCACAATCGTGGGCGCACCGTAGAAGGGGTCACCATCCCGGCCCTGAATCGCCGCGTTCATGCGGCGGAACGTCTCCCGCAGCTTCGCGTCCTGAATCACCACCATCCGTGCCGACTGCTTGCCCATGCCGCTGGCAGCCCAGGTACCGGCCTCCAGAATGGGGTTGAGGATTTCGTCTTCCAACTGACGGCCCATAAAGTTGCGGCAGCTGCGGCGGCTGAGGATGGTCTTAATGGTTTCATTCATACAAAATTCCTCCTTACACGTATCCGTACATACCCCGGACGGAAACTTCCCCCGAGGTGATGGTTTCCTTGGTACCGTCGGGCCAGGTCACCAGCAGCCCGGCATCCTCGTCGATGCCGTCGGCGTGGGCCGGACGGACCTCTGTGCCCCGAATGACCTGAATGTCCTTGCCAATGGTGACGCAGTCGGCGGCGTATCGCGCCATCCAGGCCGCTTTCTCCGTCAGCAGTTCCCGATCCGTCCGGTACAGCTGGCGGATCAGCTCGGCGGCGTAGGCGTTGCGGTTGATGGTCCGTCCTGTGGCCTCCTTGAGGGACACGGCCATGGGCCGCACCTCCGGCGGAAAATCCCCGTCGCCGTGGTTGCAGTTGGTGCCGATACCAACCACCACATAGTCCACCAGGCCACTTTCCGCCTGAATGGACAACTCCGTGAGAATGCCCACGCATTTTCGCCCGTCAATGACCACATCATTGGTCCATTTGATACCGGGCCGCCGGCCGGTGGCCGCTTCGATGGCTTCCACCGTGGCCTCCGCCGACACAGCCGTCAAGTGCATCAGCTGATGGGGCTGCACGGCAGGCCGGAGAATCACAGTTAAATAGACGCCGACGCCCGACGGGGATTCAAACCGGCGGCCCATGCGGCCCCGGCCCCCCGTCTGTTGATTGGCCACCACCACGGTACCGTGGGGAGCCCCTTCGGCGGCCAGTTTTTTGGCCAGGGTGTTGGTGGAGTCCACGGCATCCAGAACCGTGACCTGATCGGCCCAGGGATGGTCCCCCAAGGCTCGCAGCACCTCATCCCGGCACAGGGGTGCGCCGTGTTCCACCAATTTATAGCCCCGGTTGGTCACCGACGCAATTTCATAGCCATCGTCCCGCAGGGCCTGGACCGCCTTCCAGACAGCGGCGCGACTCAGCCCCAGCTGTCGGCTCATTTCCTGGCCGGACAAATAATCGCCCTGCTGCCGCAGCAGGGCCAAAACGGATTCCTTGGTCATGGAATACCTCCCTTGACACCATGTGTGTTTTCTGGTATAACGTATATTGTCAACCCGCTTGTAGTATAATCGGTTTACAATTGGAGGTCAACATGAAACTGCGTAACTGGATTTTAGCCGCTATGTTCACGGCCCTGACGGCGGTGGGCTGTCTCATCAAGATTCCCACACCCATCTCGTCGTTCAGTCCCCTGTTTTTCTTCACCGCTCTGTCGGCGCTGCTGCTGGGACCGAAATTCGGCGCCCTGTCCCAGGGAATGTATGTGGCGTTGGGCCTGTTGGGGCTGCCCATCTTCACCACCGGCGGCGGCTTCGGCTCCATCTTCACCACCACCTTCGGCTTCCTCCTGGGGCTGATTCCGGCGGCGGCGGTCATCGGTCTTTTGGTGAAGCGGTGGGGAACCTCCTTCAAGGCCCTCTGCGCCGCCTCAACGGTGGGGCTGCTGGTGCTGTACGCCGTGGGTCTGCCCTATATGCATCTGATTCTGACGGTGTACATGGAAAAGACCTGGACCATTGGCCAGACCATTATGGGCGGTATGATCTTGTTCCTGCCCTGGGATGCCGTCAAAATCGTGGCAGCGGCAGCGCTGGCCCGGCGGGTACTGCCGGTCATGGGGCTCTATGAAAGCAGCCAGGCCGCCACGGCAAGGGCTGCAAAGATGGCCAAAAATACAAACAGCATTTGATAGCCGCTGGGGGATACCGGCTCCGCCGGGTCCTCCTCCTCGGCGGTGATGCCGTAAACCGTCTCAAACTCCTCCATGGCCGCCAGGAGTTCCGCATCGTCGAAGGGTTGTGACGGGGATTCCGTCGGCGCCTGAACCGGTACGCGGCGGCGTCCGGCCCGGCGGCGGCGTACCGGATAGGGCAGCTCTTCCGGTTCCGGCGCTTCCACCGCCTCCGGCTCCATCCCCTGAACCATGGACGGCGTCAGGCAGACGGTCACCAGCTGGTCCACCAGCCGGACGCCGCACTCATCGCAGCGAGTCGCGCCGTCGTCAAAGACACGCTTGCACTGGGGACACCACATGGCTCCACCTCCGTTCTCTTTTCCTAATAAAAGTGTGCCACATTCTTCCAAGGTTGTCAAGAGGTACACATAGGAGTGATGCCGCAGGAATGGCCTGCGGCATCACTGGTTTTGTCATGTCTTTTTGCTGAATCGCTCCCCACAGGATGGGCAGCGGATAATGATTTGTCCCTTGCCCTTGGGGACCCGCACCTTCTGACGGCAGCGGGGGCAGGCGAAGTAGCTGTGTTCCCGGTCCCGAAACCGGTGAATCACCTGTAAAAATTTCTGGTTTTCCCGCTGTCTCTTGGCAATGTTACGGGAATACATGCGAAAAATCGCATAAATCAGGGGGACATAGGCCAACAGTCCGAGGAAGTACAGCTTGGAAAAGCTGCTGAGCAGGCACAGAACCACGCCCACAATCAGCAGAAACTGCCCCAACTTGTCGGAGCCGTAACGGCCATACATAAAGTAGCGGAATTTTTGTCCCAATTTTTGAAACATTCTTACATCACCACTATCATTATAGCGGTTTTGGGCACAAAAACAACCGGTTTTGTCCATTGTTTACGGATTGTTTACGGTTGTGAAACGGTTTCCAGGGAAACCACCGGAAGATGGGGCCGGTTGAACAGCCGGAAGGGGACGCCGCTGTTGCCCAGTCCCCGGCTCACCACCATGGCTGTTCGGCTTTCGGTGTACAAACCTGCCGTAAACTCGGGAAATAGCTGCCGATCCGTCCCCAGGAGTCCCCCCACAAAGGGCAGGCGGATGACGCCGCCATGGGCATGGCCGCAGAGGACCACATCTACGCCCAGAGCCGCCCAGCGGTGCAGGTCCTCGTTGCGATGGGCCAGCAGCACCGTGTAAACATCGCCGTGGGCCGCCCGGATTTCCTCCAACAGCGTCTCCGGCGTCTTTTGGTCCCAGGGACCATTGGGGTCATCGACGCCCGCCAGAACGATCTGCTGGCCGTCCCGCTCCAACACCTCGTATTCGTTGTGGAGCACCCGGACACCGCCCGCTTCCAACCGCTGGTAGAAGTCCCAGGTGCTGTCCATGGCCCATTCATGATTTCCGGATATGTAGTAGGCCGGGGCAATGGTATTCAGCGATGCAGCCGTGTCCACCATGGTCGTCACCCGTTCCGCCGAACAAGTCTCGTCGGCTAGGTCGCCGGTGATGGCGATGAGGTCCGGTTCCGCCGCTTCCACCGCCGCCAGCAGCGTTTCGTTGCCGGAGCCGAAGGTCTTGCCGTGGAGGTCCGACACCACCACAAGGCGCAGTCCATCAAAGGCCGCGGGCAGCCGGTCAGATGCAACGGAGAACGGCTCCGCCGCAATGATATTGTTTTGATATTGCCAGAAACCGGCGGCGATGAGAATCACCGCCGCCCAGATAATCAGACTGTGGAGACAGCCGCGACGCCGCATCCCCTCACCTGCCCTTCTCTATGAGTATAGTCCATGGGAGCCTGCGAAGGGTGTCGTCTTATGGTTCCACGAATTTTTTTATGATGGTTTCCAGCGTTTCCTCCGCCACACCTGTGGTGGAAAGGTACTGCCGCACGGAGCCATAGGTCCGCTGTAAATAGTCCAGCAGCCCCTCCATGGCCGACGGCGGCGTGTGGAACATGGTCTCATGGTACCGGGTCCCGTCGCCCTGGAGCCGCAGACGGCCGCTCCGCATGGCGTGAAACACCGGCTGTAGATAGAGCTCGCTGACGGCGTAATCCGCCACAATATCCGCCTGCTCCACCCCCGCCAGGGACAGGAGAAAGCAGGCGCAAAGACCCGTCCGGTCCTTACCGGTGGTGCAGTGAAACAGCATACCGCCCCTGGCTCCGGCAGCCAATTCCAAAAAGCGGCGGACCCAGGGTCGATTGTCCTCACAGCGGGTGATGTAGATTTCCTGCCAGTCCACGGGCCGCTCGGTAGAAAAGCTCTCTGCATCACCGCCCTGGGGGCAACTGCAACACAGCATGGCCATACGCAGGTCGCTGGGACGCAAGGACGCTTCCGCCGGAGATCGGAGATCAATGGCCGTATGGATGCCGTAGCGGGTCAGTTCCGCCACAGTGACCGGCGGCAGAGCACAGGGGGCCTCGGACCGGACAAAGACGCCGAAGCGGGTGCGGCCGCCGGGAACGGCGTAGCCTCCCAAGTCCCGGGCGTTGTACAGGCCGTGCAGAGGCAATCGTCGAACAAATTCCATGGCCGAAGTCTCCTTTGGTACAAATTCAGATTGGTTTAGTATAGCATAAATTCGCCGCATGGTAAAGGGCCGCCGTCAGCAGAGGAAGAGTGCCAGCACCAGAAGCAGAAGCACTACAGACGCCGCAGCGATTCCGTAGAACAGCTTTTTGCCCCCGGGGCCTCGTTTCAGGCAATAGGGCTGGAGCAGGCCCAGGCCGGCAAAGAGAAGCGCCGCCAAAAACCGATAGCCCACCACGATCCAATTCTGCCGGGATACCAGATCCAGCACCGCCATCACGGCCTCGATGGCCGCCACAAGAAACCATATTATGTGTGTGTTTCTCATGAAGAGCGCCCCCTTTTTTGCTCAGCATACCATAAAAGTGGGCCCGCTGCAATGTCCTTGCAGAGGGCCCGTAGTGCATGGGGTTCCGGTTCTTTTATGCGAAGGGATTCTCGGTGGGATAGGGCAGGCTTTTGGGCTGGTTGTAGGCGATATCGGCCACGCCCATGTACTTGAAGACCTCGAAGAGGGCCTTGCCGTAGTTGCCGAAGGCCACAGCGCCATGGTGGGGATAACGCTTCTCGATGAGCACATGGCGGTAGAAACGGTCCATCTCCGGGATGCCAAAGACGCCGATGGAGCCGAAGCTGTTGGTGGGAACGTCCAGCACAGCGCCCTGGGCAATATAGGCATGCAGGGTGGTATCGGCAGCACTCTGGAGACGGTAGAAGGTGATATCGCCGGCCTTCAGGTCGCCTTCCATGGTGCCGCGGGTGATATCGGGCTCCGCCAGATCGGGCTCCAGGCTGCGCTTCATGATGCGCTGATATCCCATGGTGGGCTCCTTCAGCAGGCTCTTGCAGGTATTGCCGCAGTGGAAGCCCATGAAGGTCTCGGTCAGGCGCAGATCGTACTTACCCTTGATGCCCTCGTTATAGGCCTTGGCGGGAACGGTGTTGTTGATATCCAGCAGGGTCACGGGCTTGCCGGAGACGCAAATGCCGATGTACTCAGACAGGGTACCATAGATATCCACCTCACAGCTGACGGGGATGCCGCGCCCGGTGAGACGGCTGTTGACATAGCAGGGCACAAAGCCGAACTCCGTCTGGAACGCAGGCCAGCACTTGTTGGCAAAGGCCACATACTTGCGGGTACCCTTGTGTTCCTCCATCCAATCCAGCAGCGTCAGCTCATACTGGGCCAGGCGGGGCAGAACGCCGGCATACTGGTTCTCACCGATCTCGGCCTTCATCTCCTCCATAAGGGCGGGGATGCGGGGATCGTCCTTGTGGTGGTTGTAGGCCACCAGCAGATCCAGCTCGCTGTTCTCCTCCACGGCCACACCCAGGTCGTACAGGGCCTTGATGGGAGCGTTACATGCCAGGAAGTCATCGGGACGGGGGCCAAAGGCGATGATCTTCAAATCCTTCAGACCGAGAATGGCGGTGGCGATGGGAGCGAAGTCGTGAATGCGCTCCACCAGCTCCTCGGCGGTGCCCACGGGAACCTCGGGGATATAGACGCGCTTGTGGCGCAGGCCCAGGTTATAGCTGGCGTTGAGCATGCCGCAGTAGGCGTCACCGCGGCCATCGAACAAGTCGCCGTCACCCTCGGCAGCACCCACATACATCATGGGACCGTCGAAGAAGTCAGCAATTATGGTCTCGGGGGTCTCGGGACCGAAGTTGCCCAGGAAGACCACCAGGGCGTTGACGCCGTGGGCCACCACGTCGTTGACAGCATCGCGGGCCTGGACCTCAGACTCCACGGTGATGGGACACTCGTACAGGCCCTCACCGTAGGCGGCCTTGATGGCGGCGCGGCGGCGCTCCGACAGGGCGGCGGGGAAGCAATTGCGGGAAACCGCAATAATGCCCAGCTTCAGCTCAGGAATGTTTGTAATCATGGGAATCGTCTCCTTGCTATATAATCTAAATGTATATTGATCACGCTTTTGCTTTTGCCATGGCGGGGTAGAGCGCCTTCAGCGCCGGATAGAGCTTGCGGTAAACCTGATAGCGCTCCTCATAGCGGGCGGCAATGGCCGGGTCGGGCTTATAGACGCGGCACTCGCTGCGGAGCTTGTCGCAGGCAGCCTCCACCGTGGGGTAGGCACCAGCCGCCACCATGGCCAGGATGGCGCCGCCGTAACCAGCGCCCTCTTCGGAGGTGGGCACGTGCATCTCCATCTGGAGCACATTGGCAATAATGGTTCTCCACAGGGGGCTCTTGGCGCCGCCGCCGCAGAGACCGGACCGGGTCAGATGCAGTCCCAGGCCCCGGGCGATTTCCACGCTGTCGCGGATGGCGAAGGCCACGCCCTCCAGAATGGCTTGGGTCATCTGATGGCGGCTGGTGTCCATGGTCATGCCCAGGAACGCACCGCGGGCGTCGGGGTCATTGTGGGGGGAGCGCTCGCCCATGAGATAGGGCAGGAAGAACACCGGGTTGTTGCCCAGGTCCTCCTCGGTGATGGGCGATTGCTCATCGGTATCGGACACAGCTTTGAGAATGTCCTTCATCCACCAGCCGTAGGCGGAAGCCGCCGACAGGATGCAGCCCATAAGGTGATAGGTACCGTCGGCGTGGGCAAAGGCATGGAGGTTGCCCTCGGGGGGCAGGCGGAACTCCTTGGAGGAGATAAAGACCGTGCCGGAAGTGCCTAGGGATACGTTGCAGGCGCAGTCGCCCACGGTGCCCGTACCCACGGCGGCGGCGGCGTTGTCACCGGCGCCGGCAGCCACCACTGTGTCGGCGGTGAGACCCAGTTCCTTTGCAACGTCGGGCAGGACGCAGCCCACCTTCTCATAGCTCTCATAGAGCTTGGGCATCTGGCTTTCGGAAATCCCGCAGTAGCGCAGCAGCTCCTGGGACCAGCAGCGGTGCTTCACGTCCATCAGCAGCATACCGGCGGCATCGGACATGTCGCAGCTGTGGACGCCGGTCAGCTTATAAACCACATAGTCCTTGGGCAGCATGATTTTAGCGATCTTGGCAAAGTTCTCCGGTTCGTGCTTGCGCATCCACAGGAGTTTGGGGGCCGTGAATCCGGCAAAGGCGATGTTGCCGCACAGGTCCAGCAGCTTCTCCTTGCCGTAGTGGCTGTTCATCTCCTCAGTTTCCTTGCCGGTGCGGCCATCATTCCAGAGGATGGCGGGACGGATGACGTTGTCATTCCGGTCCAGGGCCACCAGACCGTGCATCTGGCCGCCGGCGGCCAGACCCTTGACCTGGGCAGGGTCGACGCCCTCCAATAGCTGGGGAATCAGGGTGCGAACAGCATTCCACCAGTCCTCAGGGTTCTGCTGGGACCAGCCGGGCTGGGGGAACTCCAGGGGATAGGTCTGGGAAACGGACTTGCAGACGGTACCGGCTTCATCCACCAGAAGAATCTTTACGGAGGATGTGCCGAGATCAACGCCGATATAGTACATAGGGTCACCTCTTCAATCATTTTATGCTACCGGCACTTCCGTACCGGAAAATCACCCATGCAGTGGTTCCGTTGTGCACTGGAGCACACTGCCTACTTTGGCGTTATTGTATCATACAGTCACAAAAGAATCCAGAAATAGATTAGCCAAATATTCAGCTAATCCATAATGAAATTAACCAAATATTTACGTGTTCCTGTGAGATGCTTGCAATCCCATCGTTCATACCATACAATGTATCTGTCAAAAGAGGTGATATTCATGTCTGGCGCTACCGCCAAGGAAATTGCAAAAATACTCGGTATTTCAGCCGCTTCTGTCTCTGTAGCACTGAATGGTAAACCTGGTGTCAGCGACGCCACCCGGCAACGCGTTTTAGCTACAGCCGCTGAAATAGGCTATGTTGGCCCAAAGGCAGCGACTACAGACAGCCGCCAACTTTGTTTTCTGATTTATATCGATTCCCAAGTGGGGATTGTACAGGCTTCCGCCTACTATACCTTTGTACTCCAGAGCGTAGAACAGGCAGCCAAGGAATTAGGCTGCCGCGTTCTGATCCGTTACTATTACGCCAACCGCAGCTTTACCGAGCAGATGAGCGACATCCTTCAGGATATCGACGGCCTGCTGGTCCTGGGTACCGATATGACCGGTACCCAGCATTCGGAGCTGTGCGGGATGATCGTCACCGGTTCCCTGCCTTTCCCGGTGGTGGTCATCGATAATTTTATCTTGTCGGCCTACGCCGACTGCGTAGGCAACGACAACCTGTACGGCACCAAAGCCGCCGTTTCCTATCTCATTGACCAGGGCCGTCGGACCTTTGCCTATGTGCGTGCCAACCAGCGGGTAGCCAACTTTGAGGACCGGGAAAACGGCATCCGACTGGCCATTGCCGAACATTTGGGCGGTGACGCCGCCCCCCTGATGGTCATACCGGTGGACATTTCCCCGGACCGGACCTACCAGGACATTTGCAGCTGGCTGGAACAGTGCCCATCGCTGCCGGAGGCCATCATCGCGGAAAATGACGAAGTCGCTGCCGCCGCCATCCGGGCCTTGCGGTCCCGGGGTTGCGCCGTGCCGGAAGCGGTGGCGGTCATGGGATTTGACGACATTCCCATTTGTGAAATGGTGGACCCGGCCATTACCACGGTCCACACCCACAAGGAGCAGTTGGGCAGCGAAGCCGTCAGTCTCCTGTACCGGCGCATTTTGGCCGGAGAAACGACCCAATCCATCCGCAGCCGCGGGTTTATCAAACTGGCCTTGTCCACCCGCATTGTGGTCCGGGACAGCACCTGCACTCTCAATCCTTCCACCGTCCCAGAGGCATAAGTATTGGGAATCCGCAAGCCACCCGGCCGCGCCTGCTGCGCGGCCGGGTTCCCTTTTGAAAAAATCGGCCAATCGGGTTGGCGGGTCTGGTCAATTTTGTGCTATACTATGTGCGATACTGTATAACCAACCCATACAACAAGGAGGACGTTGCCATGTCATACAGCGGGATCGCGGCCACGGCTGCCCAGATGAAAGAACTGGATCGCATTGCCATTGAGGAACGGGGCGTCCCATCTCTGGATCTGATGGAGCAGGCAGCCACGGCGGTGGCCGATGCGGTGGAACAGCTGCTGACGCCGGACCCCATGGGCCCAACAGCCACTTGCAGCACCGTACTAATGGCCGTACCCCATCAGGGCGAATCCATCACCGATGCGGACCAGGCGGAACTGGACCGTCTCCAGGACATGATCAACGACCCGGCCCAGAAGGGCCGCCGGGTCGCTGTATTTTGCGGCCCCGGCAACAACGGCGGCGACGGCATTGCAGCGGCCCGTCTGCTGCTGCAACGGGGCTTTTCGGTTCGGGCCGTTCTCGTGGGCGACCGCCGCCGTATGACCGCCGACGCCCGGGCCATGGAGCAGCGGCTCCGGGACTGCGGCGGGACATTGGAGGACTTCTGCCCCACCAACCAGGAACAGATGCTGCTGTTGTCCATCTGCGACTGCAAGGTGGACGCTCTGTTTGGCGTGGGATTATCCCGGCCCATCACCGGTGATGCCGCGTTGGCGGTGCGGCTGCTCCAGACCCACGCGGGCGGCCCGGTGGTGTCCTGCGACATTCCCTCCGGGATTCACGCCGACACCGGCGCGGTCCTGGGCTGCGCCGTCCACGCCGCCATCACCGTCACCTTTTCCTGCCCCAAGCCGGGCCATTACCTGGGCGACGGCGCGGAACACACCGGCGATCTGTGGGTGGCGGACATCGGTTTGCCCTTTGATCTGCTGTGCCACCAGCCGGTTCCGCTGGCAGTGGTGGGCGGCAGCTTTACCCTGCCCCGCCGAAAGCCCAACAGCCACAAGGGCGATTATGGCCGCCTGCTGATTGTCGGCGGCAGCGAAGGATACACCGGCGCGCCGGTGCTGGCCGCTTCGGCGGCGCTGCGCAGCGGCGCGGGCCTGGTCTTTGTGGCCGTGCCGCGGAACGTCTATCCCATCGTGGCCGGACGTTGCAGTGCCGCCATGGCCTTACCTCTACCCGATTCAGCGGATGCGCTTCTGGACCGGGTCAAGGGGTGCAGCGCGGCCCTGATTGGCCCCGGTCTCGGTCGGGACCATGACGACTTGGTGCGGATGCTGCTCCAATCCCTGGACTGCCCCGTGATTCTGGATGCCGACGGTCTCAACGCCGCGGCGGGCCATTTGGATTGGATTCGCAGCCGCACAGCCCCCACGGTGCTGACACCCCATGATGGCGAATTTGCCCGGCTGACAGGCTGCGCCTTGCCCATTGGTGACCGGCTGGACGCCGCCCGTTCCCTGGCCCGGAACACGGGGGCCATTGTTATTCTCAAAGGCCACCGCACCGTCACCGCCGCCCCCGATGGCCGTACCTGGATCAACACCAGCGGCAACGCCGGCATGGCTACCGGCGGCAGCGGTGACACACTGGCCGGGATTCTGGCCGCGTTTTTGGGGCAGAAACCGCTGTACGCAGACGGTGCCGACGCCGCCCAACTGGCCGCCCGGGCCGTCTGGCTCCACGGCGCTGCCGGGGACCACGCCGCCCGCCGCCTGGGAGAATACAGTCTCCTGCCCGATGGTCTCATCGACGCTCTGCCCCAGGTCCTCCGGGACCACATTGCAGATTGAGGAGGCGTTCAACTTTGCAGCCCATTCCACCCATTGGGTGCCATACCGTTCACCGATTTGAACTGCCCCTGATTCATTCCAATATGTATGTAGTCCTTTGCGGTGGCGACGCCCTCATTGTAGACCCCTGTCTCAGTCAGGAAGCCGTGGCCCTGCTGCGGGACAGCGGCGTGACCCACTGCACCATCCTGCTGACTCATGAGCACTATGACCACATTTCCGGCGTCAACCAACTGCGGGGCAGCTTTTCCTGCACGGTGATTTGTACCGAGGTCTGCGCCCAACGCATGGCCAGCCCCCGCCGCAGCCACGCCGCCGTCTTCCCCGCCATGTTCTTTTCCCAGGGGCCGGAGGCGGTCCGGCAGGCAGCGGCACTGTTTGACACCCACTATACCTGTACCGCCGAGGAAACCTACTCCGGTGTGCTGGAGCTCCAATGGCACGATATCCCCCTGCGTCTCGTAGAACTGCCGGGCCATTCCCCCGGCAGCGCCGCCATCGAAGCCGCCGGAACCCATGTGTTCACCGGCGACAACCTGATTCCCGGCACTGAGACATTGGTCCGGCTTCCCGGCGGTGACAAGACCGTTTATCTGGAACAGGTCGTACCCTATTTGCGCCGTCTGGCCCCTTCCATGGTACTCTTGCCGGGTCACGGTCCCTGGTGCCGCCGGTCCGACCCGTTGGTGGCCGCCGTGCTGACGCCATAGCCCCGTCAAACACCCCAAAGAATCGTTGTGTATGGAACACCGCCCAAATCTCCTGGTTATTTTATACAAAAAACGACGGATTTTTCTACTTTTCTCCCTGATTGACTACACAGCCAAAGCTTTATGGGGTATAATTTAAAAGACAGCCCCCGGGCTGTCCCCTCTCCCGCCCTGGGCGGGAACACAGACGGAGAATGGAGAAATGCAACCATGAAAAGGAGCTGGAGAGACCGGAAGGACGGCGTCCTGCTGCGTCAGATTGATTCCATGCATTACATCATGCCGATGATCTATCCCAACCGGTGCGACAACGAGGCGTTTATGCACATTCGAGTCGATTTGACCGAAGCGATGCAATATCTGGAAGAGAAAAACGCTTCCGGGCCGGAGTATCAATACAATCTGTTTCAGCTGGTGGTGACGGCTATTTTGAAAGCTATTACCCTGCGACCCCATATGAACCGGTTTATTGCCAACCAAAACCTGTACCAGCGCCGGGAAATTACCGCCGCCTTTGTCATCAAGAAAATCTTTTCCGACCAGGGGGGCGAAGCCTTGGCCCGCATTCGGGTCAAGGATGACGATACTCTGGACACCATCCATTCCGCCATCTACCGGCAGGTATCCAAGGGCCGCAGCGAGACCAAGGATGCCTCCTCCGCAGCCATGGATGTTATACAGAAAATTCCCGGTAAACACCTCATTGGCTGGATTGTCCGGTTTTTGGACCGCCATGGCTGGATGCCTTCCTCAGTCATTGCCACAGACCCCTATTACTGCTCGGTGGTGCTGACCAATCTGGGCAGTCTGAAACTGGACGCCGGCTACCACCATCTCACCAACTGGGGCACCAATTCCCTGTTCTGCGCCATTGGGCTGATGAAAAAACGGCCTTTTTACGACGATGACGGCAATGTAACCATGCGCATGAGTGTGGACCTGGGATTGACCATCGACGAGCGTATTGCCGACGGCTATTACTATTCCAAAACCATACGTCTGTTGAAAACACTATTGGAAAATCCGCGGCTGCTGGAGCTGCCGTTAAGCGAGAAGGTAGAGTATTAAATGAAAACCATTACTGTCAAAACGCCCTGGAAGGATTATATGGGCGACGTGCCCATGCACCTGCAATATTTTGAAGGCTCCATGTACGACGCCGTGGCCGAAACGGCAAAAAAATATCCCAACCAAGTGGCCTTCGACTTTATGGGCAAGCCCACCACCTATAAAAAGCTGATGCAGGAGATCGAACTCTGTGCCAAAGCCCTGCGGACCATCGGCATCCGGGAAAATGACCGGGTCACCATTGCCATGCCCAACTGCCCCCAGGCTATCTACCTGTTCTACGCGGTCAATCTGGTGGGCGGCATCGCCAATATGATTCACCCGCTGTCGGCGGAAAAGGAAATTGAGTTCTATCTCAATGAATCGGAAAGCGTCACCGCCATCACCCTGGACCAGTTCTACCACAAGTTTGAGCGGGTCCGGCAAAACACCAAAGTGGTCAACATCATTATCGCCAGCATCAAAGACGCCCTCTCCCCCACCATCCGGGCCGGTTATATGCTGACCGAGGGACGGAAGATCGAAAAGATTCCCGACGATGCCCCTGTTATCCGCTGGGCCGACTTTATGCGTATGAGCAAGCACTGCTTCTACAACTACCGGGTGGAGCGCCGCTCCGACGACCCGGCGGTCATTCTCTACTCCGGCGGCACCACCGGCACCACCAAGGGCATCGTGCTGACCAACAAGAATTTCAACGCCCTGGGCCAACAGGTGGTGGCAGCCAATCCCATGTTCCGCCCCGGCGATAAAATGCTGGCCGCCATGCCGCTGTTCCACGGCTTCGGTCTGGGCGTCTGCATCCATACCATGCTGTCTCAGGGTGGCCGCTGCGTCCTGGTCCCCCGCTTTACCCCCAAGACCTACGCCCGGGACCTGGTAAAAAAACGCTGCAACTTTGTGGCCGGTGTCCCCACCCTGTACGAGGCCCTGCTGCGGCTGCCCGATATGGACGGCGCGGACCTGAGCTGTCTCAAGGGTGTATTCTCCGGCGGCGACTCCCTTTCCGTGGAACTAAAAAAGAAGTTCGACAAGTTCCTCTATGACCACAAGGCCACCATCCAGGTCCGGGAGGGCTACGGCACCACGGAGACCGTCACAGCCTGCTGCCTGACGCCGTCCCATATGTACAAGGAGGGCTCCATCGGTCTGCCCTTCCCCGATACCTATATTAAAATTGTCAAGCCCGGCACCGACAAGGAGGTGCCCTACGGCACCGAAGGCGAGATTTTGCTGGCCGGGCCCACGGTCATGAAGGAGTACCGGGGCCATCCCAAGGAGACGGCAGAAACCCTGCGGACCCACGCCGATGGCCTGACCTGGGTCTACACCGGCGACCTGGGCACCATGGACGATCAGGGCTTTGTCTATTTCAAGGGTCGGGCCAAGCGCATGATTATCTCCTCCGGCTACAACATCTATCCGGCGCAGCTGGAAAACATTCTTGATGCCCACGAGCTGGTGCAGATGAGCTGCGTCATCGGCGTACCGGACCCCTACAAGATGCAGAAGGTCAAAGCCTTTGTCAAGCTGGTCCCCGGCGTTTCCCCCAATGAGGAGACCAAGGAGCTGCTGCTGGACTACTGCCGCAAGCACATAGCCAAATACGCCATGCCCTACGACATTGCCTTTAAAGAGGAAATGCCCAAAACCCTGGTGGGCAAAGTGGCCTACCGGGTACTGGAAGAAGAGGAACTGGCAAAGCAGCCCGTTGCGGCTCCCTGATTGCTTCGGATGTGGCTTTGCGGTTTGTAAAAGCCGCAGCCGATGTTATGGAGATGCACAACCGTTTCTGCTATGATACAGGACCTTTGCAGTGGACCGGCATTCGCTGTGATCGTTTTGTAGATTTGGACAACAAGCCCCCTGTCTGCACGTTCAGACAGGGGGCGAATCCTTCCATCAGGATTTGGTTTCCCGGATGAAACCGCTCTGCGGGCACTATTTTTGCCCGTACACATTTTTCGCAAAATACCGCATGGCGGCAATGTGCTCGTCAGAGATTTTCTTGTAATCTCTGCCCATGGCCCGGATCATCTGATAAATTTGGGCCGTCACCTCCAGGACCTTGCAGACCTTGAATGCCTCATCCATGGTCTGGCCCACACACACCGCGCCGTGGGACTGGAGCAGGCAGGCGTTGGCTGTTTTGCCCAGCGCCTCCACACAGTTTTCCGCCAGCTCCTGGCTGCCGGGCAGTCCGTATTTCGCAGTCCGGCACACATCGCCCAGTACCTGGGCCGCCTCATCGATGACCATGGGGATATCCTCGCCGCAGCAGGAAAACACCGTGGAATAAATGGGATGGGTATGGACCACAGCCTGAACCTCCGGGCGGCTCCGGTAGACGTGCAGATGGAGGTCCAGTTCAATGCTGGGCTTGCGGTGGCCCTCCACGCGGTTTCCCTGGAGGTCCAGCACCACAATGTCCTCCTCCTGTATGGTGGTATAGTCCATACCGCTAGGGGTCAGATAGACCAGATTGGTTTCCGGGTCCCGGGCGCTGATATTGCCCCAGGTCTCCACGGTATATCCACCACGCAGCATCCGCAAGCCGCTGTCTACAATCAGTTTTTTATAGTTCATAGCAAAAACTCCTTTTGACGGTCCCCCGGAGGGGAGTCCAGGTCTCTCTGGAATCCATCGACCGGATTTCCAATAGAATAACCTGTAATTATTGATAAAATACGATTTTTATGGTACGATAGTTGGGTAATATTTACGCAGAGAGGAGTGCGCCGTATGCTGGCCATCACCCGCAGAAACGCTATCAAGGATCAGCTGATGGAGCGAAAAAGCGTCACCATCACCGATTTGGCCCAAAAACTCAACGTCACCAAGGAAACCATTCGCCGTGATCTGCGGATGATGGAAGAGAACGGTGAACTGATCCGTACCCATGGCGGCGCCTATATTCTCGACGGTGTACAAAATGATATTGATATCAACATGCGCCAGGTCCTCAAAACTCAGGAGAAAAGCATCATTGCCGAAAAATGCAGCGCCCTGATTCAGCCCGGCGACTCTATTTTTCTCGACGGCTCCACCACCTGCTGGTTTGTGGCCCAGCGCCTTCTGGGACAGAACCTCACGGTGCTGACCAATTCCTTGCAGATTTCCACCATTTTGTCCCAATCGCCCTCCATCCAGCTGATTGGCATCGGCGGCCGCTTTGCCCCCAGCAATCTCTGCTTCATCGGTGACAACACCTGCCGCTCACTGTCCAACTACTATGTGGACAAGGCTTTTTTGTCGTGCCGTTCCATCAGCCGCGCCCACGGCATCACCGACATTTCCGAAGACTATGCGGCCATCCACCGGCTGGTGGTGGAACGGAGCAACAAGTCCTATCTGGTGGTGGACAACTCCAAGCTGGACAACACATCCTTTGCCTACACCTGTCCCCTGACCAGTGTAGACGCCGTCATCTGCGACGCCCCCTGGTCGGAGCCATGGCAGGAGTATTTCCGGTCCCACAATATCGCGTTTTATTGATGATACGGCCTTTAATTCACAGTGAAAATACGGACTCCATAAGCGAAGGGAGATGGATCTGCCGATCCATCTCCCTTTTCGTCCTGTGGATCTTGGCGGACGGACTTACCGGATACCCATGCGTTCAAATGCCTTGTCAAAGGGCGGATAGGCAATGCCCTTTTCGGTAATGATGCCGGTAATCAAACTGTGATCCGTAACATCAAAGGCTGGGTTGTTGACCTTGACTCCCTCCGGCGCCATGCGCTTTTTATACCAGGCCTCCGTGACCTCTTCGGCCGGGCGCTCCTCAATCACAATGTCGTCGCCGCTGGCAATGGACATATCGATGGTGGAGGTGGGCGCGCAGACATAGAACGGAATGCCGTAATGCTTGGCCAGAATGGCTACGCCGCTGGTACCGATTTTATTGGCAAAATCACCGTTGGCCGCCACCCGGTCGCAGCCCACAAAGACTATATTGATCTTTCCCCGCTTCATGGTGATGGAGGCCATATTGTCACAGATCAGCGTGGTATCCACACCGGCGGTCTGCATTTCAAAGGCGCTGAGCCGTGCGCCCTGCAACAGGGGCCGCGTCTCATCGCAGTATACATGGAGATCGTCCCAACCGTTCTCCAAAGCAATGTAGATGGGAGCCAGCGCCGTGCCGTACTTGGCGGTGGCCAAGGTGCCGGCGTTGCAGTGGGTGAGGATGCCGTCGCCGTGATGCAGCAATTCAAATCCCAGCTGGCCGATGTTGCGGCTGATGGCGATGTCCTCTTCCCGGATGGCGTGGGCCTCCTGACGGAGACGTTCTTTCAGCTGGGCCACCGTCATGGTATCCCGGTTTTCCGCCACGACTTTAGCCATACGGTTCAAAGCCCAGGACAGGTTGACCGCCGTGGGGCGGGAGGAATCGAGATACGCTTTTTTCTCCTCAAAGTAGTTGCAGAACTCCTCCATATTGTCCGTTTGCAGCTGGGCTGTCACCACATAAATACCATAGGCGGCCGCCACACCGATGGCCGGCGCGCCTCGAACCCGCAGGGCGTAGATGGCCTCCCAGATATCCTCCGCCTTGGACAGGTGCAGATACTTGATCTCACCGGGCAGTAAGGTCTGGTCGAGAATGATGATTTCCAGAGCGTCTTCCGACAGTACGACGGTGTCCAGGCTCAAAGCGTTCATAGTAAAGGTCTCCTTTTCTGTATAAAATACGGGTCGCGGACCGGCTCAGCAGGCGGCAATGGCATCGTGCAGGATTTGCAGGAAATCCTTGCCTGTGTGCAGCATCTGACGCTCCTTGATAAACCGCTTGGCGGCCACAATGCAGATGCGCTCGGCGCGGGTCCGCTTGGCACTGTCGGAAATGGTGGTCAAATCCTTGACATTGGCCATACCCACTGTGCGGCGAATCAGTTCCAGACCGGTGACGGCAGCGGTATCGGCCAGGATGGTGCGCAGATAGTACGCCTGATAGCCCTCCGTCTGACACATACGGTCCGTCACATGACGGCTATAATAGTCGTTCATCTTGGCCATAGTCAGATCGACCACATCCACAATGACCTGCTCCACCCAGCCGCAGAAGGTCTCCCGCTCCGCCGCGTCGGCGCTTTCGGCATCGCCGTGGCACCAGGCAAACATCATATTGGCTACCACATTGCCGATGTCATAGCCCATGGGGCCGTAGAAGCAGAACTCCGGATCGAATACCATGGTACTCTCGTCGTTGATGAAAATGGAGCCTGTGTGCAGGTCGCCGTGGAGCAGGGACTGCGCATTGCACATAAAGTCCATCTTCAGCTTTGCAACCTCCAGATGGAGTTCTTTGTCCTCGTACAGCTCCGTTTTTACAAATTCGGCGTTGGGAGCAAAGACGTTGTTGCGTCCTGCACAGTCGTTATAGGGCTCTGTATATACCAGGTCCTCGGTGATCTCACACAGCTCGGGATTGATGTACTTTTTTTGCAGTTCCTTCTTCTCCTTGTGGTCCAGCACCACATCCGTGGTACCCATCAGGGTGTTGGCCATAAAGGTGGAAATCTGGTCGGCAAATTTAGGGTAGATCTTGTGCTGGAGCATACAGGTCCGCATGATGGCATGATCACTCAGGTCCTCCATGCCGCAGGCACACATGACGGTGTCATAGAAGTAAATTTCCGGCACATAGCCCGGGGCCAGCTTGCCCTGGAGCAACAAAATCTCCGATTCAATGCGGTTGCGGTCGGTGGAGATGTGCATATCGGCGGAAATACGCAGTGCCTCGCCTGCCTGTTTGATGATGGCCGAATGGCCCTGGCCATCCCACACACGGAATACATAGTTCAGATTGCCGTCGCCGATTTCCTTGCATTGCAGACTGGCCGTGTCCCAGGGGAATTTCGTCACCTTGGCCACAGCATATTCCTTCGCTTCTTCCGCATTCATCAGAAAGTACGTGTCAAACTTTGCCATCATAACGTTCCTCCATTCATGGGTCCCACAGTCCTGCCCCAGGACTATGGATATGATTATCTTGTTTCTGTTTGATTTGAGTTTACCGTTTGCCGGTCCGGAGCGCAAGAACTTTCGACCACAAATCCGGTCGTTTGAAACATTGCATTCCATATAATGGGGAACCGCCGCCAAAGGTGGCCGGACGGTTCCCCACAGTGGGATCAATCCTCTTTCTTGGTGGCGTAGGCGGCGATCAGCGCCAGAGCCAGAACGGCGCCCTTGACGGCAGGCAGCACATAGTAGACCACGCCGGTCATGGTTAGCCCGTTTTCCAGGACGGCCACTAGGGCCGCGCCGATCATGGTGCCCAGCGCGTTGGGCTTTTCCGCGCCGCCCACGGACCGGCCCACAAACACGGCGGCCAGGGAAGGCATCAGGTAGTTATCACAGCCGGTGATCTGGGCGGCGGAATTGCGGGAGCAAACCACCATGGCGCCCACGGCGATAAAGACGGCCGTGACCATACCGGCCACAAAGCGGTATTTCTTTACGTTGATGCCGCTGAGCTTGGCGGCCATCTTGTTGCCGCCCATGGCGTACAGATAGCGGCCATGCTTGGTATAGTTGAGGAAGATGAACGCGAAGAGCACGCACAGGAGCATAATGATGATGCACCAGGGGGATTTACCGATGGCCAGGAAGCCCTCGGTCCAACCGGCGCGGATGGGGGTCGTGCCCCAGCGGGTGGGCATACCGGAGGACACCGCGCCGCCGCCGGTCCACCAGAGGCCCATACCCTGATGGACAAACATCAGTGAGCAGGTGGCCAGCATATCGGGGATTTTACAGACCAGGATCAGGAACATGGTCAGCAGATACATGACCATGGTAAACAGAATGGTCACCAGTGCGCTGGCCCACAGGGGCAGGCCGAACCACAAAAAGCTGCTGGCGAAGATGTACGAGGAAAAGGAAGCCAGGGTACAGGCCGACATGTCGAAGCCGTCGGGCGCCATGGTCACCGTTGCGCCGATGGCGAAAATGGTGGTAATGGACATGGCCACCAGAATGTTGGTCGCGTTGCGGACTGAGAAGAACGCATCTCCCCGGATGATGGAAAACACGGCAATGGACAGCAGCAGAACGATCACCGCCGCCCAATCCAGCAGCGTCCGGCCGGCGCTCTTCTTTTTCGTCAATGCATTCATAAACTACATCCTCCTCTTATGATGATTTCCGACACGCCGGCGGGTTTATCCGGCCACATAGGCCTCGGTGCCGCCGACCGCATAGTGCATAATCTCATCTTCTGACGTCTTGGCTGTTTCCAGCTCCGCCATGATCTTTCCGTCAAACATGACGTAGGTGCGGTCGGTGACCGACAGGATTTCCGTATTTTCGCAGGAGGCGTAGATCACGCAGTTGCCCTCCTCGGCGATGGCGTTGATAAGTTTGAAGATTTCTGCCTTGGCGCCCACATCGACGCCCTTGGTGGGCTCGTCAAATATGTAGACGTCACAATCGGCCGACAGCCATTTGCCGATGACCACCTTCTGCTGGTTGCCGCCGGAAAGGTTCCGGACCAGCTGGAAAATGGACGGCGTCTTAATGCCCAGCGACTGGACAAAATGGTTGGCGTTGGCCGCCGTTTTGGCGCGGTTCACAAAGGACAGCTTACAGAACTTATCCAGGCAGGCGGCCGACAGGTTGAAATCCACTGTCTCGTGGACCAGCACGCCCTCCTTCCGCCGTTCCTCCGGTACCAGCGCCAGCCGGTTGCGCACCGCGTCGGAGGGATTGCGGATTTTCAGCTCCTTGCCGTTGAGGGTGATGGTGCCGCTGGATTTTTTCAGCGCGCCGAACAGCGTCTTGCACAGTTCGCTTTTGCCTGCGCCCACCAATCCGGCAATCCCCACCACTTCGCCCTTTCGGACGTAGAAAGACACATCCTGAATCTTGTGGTCCCGCTCGGTCAAATGCTCCACCACCAGGGACTTCTCGCCGATGGCTGCATGGCGGGCCGGGAAGCTGGACTCAAAGGAGCGGCCCAACATCTTATCCACGATTTCCTTGGAGGTGGTCTCCGGGGTAATGGGACAGTTGTCGACAATTTCACCGTTGCGCATGACCGTGTAGGAATCGCAGATTTGCAACACCTCATGGATGCGGTGGGAGATAAACGTGATGGACAGATTTTCCGTGGCAATCAGATGCTTGCACAGCCGGAACAGTTCCGTGGTTTCCGTATCGCTCAGCGGCGCCGTGGGCTCGTCGAGAATCAGGAAGTTGCAGGAACTCTGGATGGCCCGGGCAATCAGTACCATCTGCTTTTGGGCCAGGGACAGGCTGCCCACCAGACAGTTCACATCCAGCTGAATGTTCAGCCGTTCCAGCACCACCTGGGCCTCCTTGCGGATATAGGCCCAGTTGACCATCTGCTTTTTGCCCATGTTCATGACGAGATGGTTGAACATGACGTTCTCCGCCACCGACAGGGACGGAATCAGAGCCATGTCCACCTCCTGGTAGACAATCTGAATGCCCAAGGCTTTGGCGTCGGCGGGTTTGCGGATTTCCACCACCTTGCCGTTATACAGCACATCGCCTGTATAGGTGGGGTTGGCGCCGGCCAGGACCTTCATCAATGTGGATTTACCGGCGCCGTTGGCGCCCATGACCGCGTGAATCTTCCCGGTCTCCAACTCAAAATCCACATTGGACAGAGCCTTGACACCAGGAAATTCAATGGAGACATTTTTCGTTCCTAATGTGATCTTATCCATAGATTCCCTCATTTCCCTTCTGGGTCCGGTTGTTCTTTGGCCCAAAAAAACGGCGTTTGGAAGGGCGGCGGCCTGCGCCGCTTTTCTCCGCCGGAGAACCCGGAACCCCATGTATGAACAGTTTGATATAGGGGGCATCGGGGAATTTCCCCGATGCCCCCCGGGATTCAGAATCGTTTGTACGCTCCGGCTATGATTCAGTCACCCAGCAGCTCCATCATCCAGTCGGTGGTGGGCATGTAGGAACGGTCACTGTAGTTTTCACCGGCCACGGTGTCCAGATTGGTGACGTTGATGCCGCCGTCCGCGACCATATCCTGGGTCACAACGTTGGTGGGCAGCTCCAGCCAGTTGCTGGCCTCGCCGGTCATGGGATCGATGATCTTGTCGTACTCACCGGCCAGTTCCAGGGCCAGCACGCGCATACCGAACTCGCCATTATAGTACCAGTTGGTGGTGGCGCATGCCTTCCAGGGAGAGCCGTCCTGCGCCATCTTGTCGATATCGGCGTTGCAGATGTCGACGGTGACCATGGGGATGTCATAGTTGCCCTGGGTCAGCGCCGTATACACACCGCTGGCATACAGGTCATAGCAGCACCAGATGGCGTCAATTTCTCCCTCGTCATACTTAGCCAGGGTGGAGGTGGTGACGTCGGTCATGGATGCTTCGGCGTTGTTGTAATCGGAGGGGCCGATGGTCTCCACGGTCTTAATGAGGCCGTCGTTCTCGTACTTCTCATAGCCCACCTGGCGGCGGTCAAAGGGAGAGTTGAAGTTGGGACCGACCCAGACCTTCAGAATGTTGACCGGCTCACCGGCTGCCACCTTGTCGGGATACAGGTCGTTGCACACATAGTCCAGAAGCAGCTCCGCAAACTGGGCGTCCTGCTGGAAGAACTGGGTCACACCGTCGATGGTCTGGACCTCGCCGTTGCTGTCCTTGAAGGGCGTATCAAAGGTAACAATCTTCAGATCGGGATAGTCCTTCAGCAGATCCGTGAGGAAGGTGTACGCGTAGTTCTGGCCGCCGTGGCTCAGCAGCAGTCCGTCGTAGCCGCTGGCGGCGCACTGGGAAACCGTGTCCTGCCACTTGGTGTCGGAGCCGTCGCAGAAGAACACATCGTACTGCATGCCCAGCCCTTCCGCTGTCTTCTTGGCATACTCAGACCACATCTGGAAGATGTCGGAAGGTGCCATCTGCATGATGTAGGCGACTTTTTTACCGGCCACAGGGGAATCCACATTGGCAGGTGCGGTATCGCCGGTCTCGGGTGTGGTGGTCGTGTTGGTCGTGCCGTTGTCGGCGGTTTCGTTGCCGGCGGGGCTGGCACAGGCTGCTGTACCAAATACCATCGCAACGGCCATCAGGAATGCAAGAACCTTTTTCATAGTATCCTCCTTACGCGTTTTCCGAAAAACAGTGCTCTGTTCTCCTGTGATGTCTTCAATCTAGCACAGTCCAGTGGGTTTGTAAACGAATATGTTGTATTTTTTTGTTATTCAGACAAATAGCCAAAATATCAAAACTCTATTTAGTGAATATGCTGTTTAACATCCAGATAATATGCAGTAATTTGTGCAATTAGTCTGTTTCTCTAAGAAATCTTATTTTTTCTTTTCTTTTTTTCTTTGTTTTTCTGATGAATATCAAAAAAATTCGGACATGCGTACAGCCCTTACAAACACCCCTTTTGCAGAATCAGGCAGGAATAGAAGCTCTTCTCCGTCGTCGCCACCACGGCATAGGCCCGGCGCGCCTCCTCGTAAAAAGCAAAGCGCTCGATCATGCCGCAGGCGGACGCGCCGCGGGGATCATGTTTGGCCACAATCGCCTTAAACTGGTCCCAAACTGGCGTCTCCAGCTGGGCATGACACGGCTGTTTGTCCATGATGAGCACAGGGTGCTCCACCTCGTCCAGGGGAAACAGCTGCAAAATGGCGTCCAGCATGGTTGTGGCGTCAACACCGTCGCAGCGGATCAACGGATGGACGCCGGCACAGGAAGCCGCCGGAAAGTTTGCGTCGCCGATAACCAGACGGTCACCATGCCCCATCTCGTGCAGCACCTTCAGCAGTTCTGGGGAAATACAATCGGGAATTCCTTTTAACATGATCAGACCACTCCTTCCAAAATGTCCGTTTTTTTGTGTTTCTCCCAACAGGGTACCACGCTCCCTCCCCATTGACAATATGCAATGCCCACAATTTCCTTGCCTATGAATTGTAACTACCTACAATATTTGTGCATTTTATGACTGTTGCTCTAAAAAATTATTTTTAAATTAGCTATTTTGCCCTATTTGCAGCACAGATTTTCTATGTCTGTTTCTTTGCTTTTTCTTGACATTTTTTTGCGACAGACCTATGATACAATCATCAAGCCGGTCCATGCCATTGCGGCGGCCACCCCATTTGCCAACCGGAAGGAGAGACTCTCATGAAAAAAATTATCAACGCGCCCGAAGCCTATGTAGACGAGATGCTCCAGGGCATCTACGCTGCCCACAGTGACCAGGTTAAGTATGTCAATGATGATCTGCGCTGCTACTGCACCGCAAAGAAGAAGGACGGTAAGGTTGCCATTGTCACCGGCGGCGGTACCGGCCACCTGCCCCTGTTCCTGGGCTATGTGGGCGAGGGCCTGCTGGATGGCTGCGGCGTCGGCGGCGTGTTCCAGTCCCCCTCTGCCGAGCAGATTTACAACGTGTCCAAAGCAGTGGAAGCCGGGGCCGGTATTTTGTACCTGTACGGCAACTACACCGGCGATATCATGAACTTTGACATGGCCGCCGAGATGCTGGAGATGGATGATATCGAGACCCGCTCCATCGTCGGCGCCGACGATGTCAATTCCAACGCCAATCCGGATACCCGCCGCGGCGTAGCCGGTATCTTCTTTATGTACAAGTGCGCAGGCGCCAAGGCTGCCCAAATGGGTACACTGGATGAGGTGCTGGCTGCGGCTCAGAAGGCCAAGGACAACACGCGTACCGTGGGATTTGCCCTGACGCCCTGCATCATTCCCGAGGTAGGCCACCCCAATTTCACCCTAGGGGAGAACGAAATGGCCATGGGCATGGGCATCCACGGAGAGCCCGGTATCTGGAATGGCCCCATTAAGACCGCTGACGAGCTGGCCAAGGAGTCCCTGGAAACCCTGTTGCATGACATGCCCCTCAACGCCGGTGAGGAAGTCTGTCTGTTGATCAACGGCCTGGGCGCCACCTCCATTGAGGAGCTGTACATCCTGTGCAATTCCGTCCGCAAGGAGCTGGAAGCCAAGGGCGTAAAGATCTACCGGTCCTTTGTGGGCGAATACGCCACGTCCATGGAAATGGCAGGCGCTTCCATCTCCATCTGCCGCATGGTGGACGACGAGATGAAAGCCCAGATTGATCTGCCCGTGAAGACGCCGTTTATCACCCAAGCATAAGGCTGTAAGGAGGCAGAACCATGAATGTAATCACCTGTGAAACCCTGCCCCAGCTGTTTGAGCATGTGGCGGCGCTCTTTGCAGAGAAGAAAGACGAGCTGTGTGAGATGGACGCCAATCTGGGCGATGGCGACCTGGGTCTCACCATGAGTAAGGGCTACGGCGCGCTGCCCCAGCTGATTCGCGACAATACCGAAGCCGGAGATATCGGCAAAACGTTAATGAAAGCCGCCATGAAAATGGCCGGCGTCGTCCCATCTACCATGGGCACTCTGATGTCCTCCGGCATTATGGCCGGTGGCAAAGCCCTCAAGGGCTGCTCCTCCATGAATGGCGCCGCCCTGTCCCGGTATCTGGCCGCCTTTGCCGACGGCATTGCCAACCGGGGCAAGTGCCAACGGGGCAACCGCACCATTCTGGACGCGGTGGGCCCTGCCGCAGACCGTGCGGCGGCATTGGTTGCCGCGGAGCCGGAAGCGACGCTGCAAGCGGTCATACAAGCGGCGGTGGATGGCGCTGCTGAGGGCGTTGAGGCCACCAAATCCATGACACCCGTATTTGGCAAAGCCGCGGTCTTTGCAGCCAAAGCCATTGGCATTGCCGATCAAGGCGCCGTGGCCGGTCTGGTGATGCTGCAAGGCATGCAGAATGCCCTTTTGACAGACTGAACAACGTCGTTCTTGTCTCATCCAACATCAAATCCCAGAACTGCGTACCGGGAGCGGCGCTGCGTCGGCAGTGTCGCTCCCTGTATCAGTCCATATATCATGCAGCGTGTTTTTTAACCGGCTGGTAATGACTTTCTTACGTCTGCATATTTTTCAAATCTCTGCCTATACTAACAGAGCATTCGGTAATTGTTTCAATTTCAACGAAATTCGATCAGATTTATCCTTGTTTTACCGAATATCATGGAGTAGCTTTGTTGGAGGTTTGGTAAAATATGAAAGCAACTGGAATCGTGCGCCGGATTGACGATTGTGTTATAATAAGGCCAAAAATAATAGGAGGGTAAATTCCGCCTATTATTGCTTATTTTCTCCGTTTTCACAATGTTTTATACAAAGTTTTTTAGGCACCCCCTCTTAGTCTGTTTAGCCTACAAAATTCGACAATATTTTCCCATCCCAATTGCGCTTATTTTCCGCTTATACTGCAACTATTTTTAGTTGCATTTCCCCTCCAATCTGCTATACTGTACATAGAAGGAAGTGGTCCTCCATGGGGCAAAAAGAAAAGCTGATCCAGCGTCTGAAATCCAGACCGAAAGACTTTACCTTTGAAGAAGCGGAATCGCTTCTTCGGTACTTCTCCTATGAACGCAGCGACAAAGGACGCACTAGCGGCTCCAGAGTCATGTTCGTCAGCGCAGAACACCCACCCATTTTAATGCACAAGCCCCATCCACGGAAAGAACTTCTCAGCTATCAGGTAAAGCAGCTTCTGGAACTTCTGAGTCAGGAGGGTCTTGTATGAACAATATTATGGAATATCAGGGCTATGTGGGCAGCGTGGAGTTTTCTCAGGAGGATAACCTGTTCTATGGCAAAGTAATGGGTATCCGCAGCCTGATCTCCTACGAGGGAACCACCGCTAAGGAGTTGGTGGAGGATTTTCACCGTGCAGTAGAAGATTATCTTCTGCTGTGCAAAGAAACTGGGCAAGCACCCGAAAAAGCCTATAAGGGCAGCTTTAATGTTCGGATTTCTCCGGAACTTCACCAGAAAGCCGCCGTTTATGCTGCCACGCATCAGATGTCCTTGAACCGCTTTGTGGAGAAATCCATCGAGCAGTATGTCGCATTACAGCAGTAATGTTTTTGACACTTGTATAACACAACCACCCATTGTGTTATTTTAAGGCCAAAACATTATTTTCCAGTTTCCACTTTGGTAATATAATACCGTTTTCTTTTACCGCAAATATTACAAATAACGCACTTTTTCGACAAAACCAATTTATTCCTGTTTGCAGCATCCCACTTTTGTATATTTTTCAAACTTCTGCCTATACTAACGATACATTCGGAAATTGTATTTATTTCACCTTATTTCGTAGTGAATAGACAGTTTTTCACCGAATTAAGTTAGAAGTTTAGAGTGGAGGTTTTTGTAAAATATGAAAGCAACAGGTATCGTGCGCCGTATTGACGATCTGGGCCGCGTCGTCATCCCCAAGGAGATTCGCCGGACGCTGCATATCCGGGAGGGCGACCCGTCACAGACTACATGGACACAGTCAGAGCGATTTTCCTTTGGCCTGCTGGATTTGGCAAAGCGCCGTGGATGGTAAGCCAGCAGGTCTTTCGTGATTTCACGCCAGTTCCCTGACATATTGTGGTATAACTTGTGGAGGCCGCTACCGGCTAGCAAGTAGAGATTGCATAGTTTAGGTGTACATGCTATACTGAAACCATCGATTCTTTATTTTTTCATGGTATTACTACATCACCGAGGGGGAACTAGAATTATGAGACTGGTAACACGTTCTGATTTTGACGGCCTGGCCTGCGGTGCGCTGCTGCTGGAAGCCGGCATCATCGACAGCTGGCAGTTTGTCCATCCGAAAGATTTGCAGGACGGCCTGTTTACGCCGGGGCCTGCGGATTGTCTGGCCAATGTGCCCTATGTGGAGGGCTGCTCCTTGTGGTTTGACCACCATTCCAGCGAGCATGAGCGTCTGGAATTGGCGGGCAAATACCAGGGAGAGAGCCGTCCGGCTCCGTCCTGCGCCCGTATTATTTATGAATACTACGGCGGCCGGGATCGCTTTCCGCAGTTTGATGAGATGATGGCGGCCGTGGACAAAGTGGACTCCGGCAATCTGACCATTGAGGATGTTCTGAACCCCAAGGGCTGGGTTCTCATCGGCTTCCTTATGGACCCCAGAACTGGCCTCGGCAGATGGAGACAGTTCACCGTCTCCAATTACGCCCTGATGGAAGAGCTGATGCACGCCTGCCGGACCATGAGCACCGCGGAAATTCTGGCGCTGGACAACGTCCGGGAACGTATTGAGGTTTACCAGGAGCAGACTGAGAAGTTTAAGGAAATGGTGGCCCGTTACACCCGTGTGGAAGGAAATGTCATCATTTCCGACCTGCGCGGTGTAGACCCCATCTATACGGGCAACCGCTTTCTAATCTACAGCCTGTATCCCGAGCAGAACATCTCCGCCTGGATCGTCAGCGGCCGCGGCGGCCACGGTTGCTCTGCGGCGGTGGGCTACAGCATTCTCAACCGGACGGCCACACTGGATGTGGGCCATCTGATGCTCAAATATAACGGCGGCGGCCACAAGCAGGTAGGCACCTGCCAGTTCTCCGATGAAAACATGGAAACAGAGCTGCCCAAAATGCTGAAAGAACTGTGCGACCTGGCCAACCAAGCGTAAACTGCACAGGTGCTGTAGCAAGAACAAAATTTCCTCAAATACATTTAGATAAAAATCACCGTGAAACTCCAGTAATGAAGTTTCACGGTGATTTTTTATAACACAATTATTTTCCAGTTAGACACAAGAACTGCATTTTACAATAAGCCCTGTTTTTTTGAACGGATATCCACTGTCAAAGCACCGATTTCCTGACGTTTCTTGTTGTGGTATAATGAATTGTTAGGAATTACAAAAATGAAGAGGAAAGCCCCAATTCTGGAACTTTCCTCTTTGTTTTGGGACCTTTTTGACAACCCCTTTATATTTCTCCAATGGTTTATGCAATCAACGCAAGCATTGCATCGGCCATGGCAGTGAGGATAATGCAGCAAGAGGTAGCACCCGCATCCAGCACACCACGGGAACGCTCGCCCAAACGGCTGGAGCGGCCAAACTTAGCGACCATGTCCTTAGTGGAATCGCGGCCAGCAGCAGCGGCATTCTTCATGTTGGTCAGCACCTCGGCAAAGGGCGTACCGGCTTCCGCAGCTTGCTTCAGCGCATCTACCGCGGGGCTAAGCGTATCAACCAGTGTCTTGTCGCCCACCTGGGCCTGTACAATCTCCTGCAATCCAGCCAGCCCGGCGGCCAGCATAGCAGCCAACTCCTTAACGCCGATCTCCTCGTACTCATTGCCCACATCAGAGGCATCCATCAAAATCGTGCCGTAGATTGGGCCCATGGAACCACCGATCTCAGAGAACAGGATATTGCCCAGATTGAACAGACCCTCGCTGAAGGAGAACTCCTCACCGCCAAAGCGGGTCTCGAACAGGGTAAACCCTTTGTTCATGTTCATACCATGATCGCCGTCACCGATCAGTCCGTCCACTTCACCCAAATAGGCTTTATTGTCCTGAATGGCCTTTACCATGGCCATCAGAATCGGCTTACCGTTTTGATTCAGAAAGCTGTTCATGGTCTTCTCCCTCATTTCTGCTGCATGCCCATACAATTGACAGGCATATCGATCAATTCTTTCAGTTCGTCATCCAGTTTCATAACCGTCAACGTAGCACCCATCATTTCCATGGATGTAAAATAGTTGCCAACATAGGAACGATGGATGCGAATGCCCTTCTCCGTCAGCAGCTTTTCAATCTCATCGTAAAGGACATACAGCTCCATGACCGGTGTTGCACCCAGACCAGACACCAGAACCGCCACTTCGTCACCTTCTACAAAGGGATAGTCAGGCAGAACCACATCCACCATGCGCTTGGCAATGCCGGCAGCGTCTTCCAGTTCCACAACAGCGATACCAGGCTCACCATGGTGGCCAATGCCCACTTCCATGGTGCCGGGCTTAATCTCAAAATTGGGATGTCCCACAGCAGGCAGCGTACAAGGAGCTAAGCCGATGCCAATGCTGCGAGTATTATCGATGGCTTTCTGTGCTGCGGCAATGACTTCGTCCAAGCTGCCGCCCTTGGCAGCCTTGGCGCCGCCGCACTTCCACATAAAGACCTCGCCAGCCACGCCACGGCGCTTCTCGCGCTGATCCTTGGGAGCCGAAGCCACATCATCGTTGGCCACAACGGTCTTGACCTCAATGCCCTCGCGCTTAGCCATCTTGACAGCCATTTTGACGTTCATGTTATCGCCAGAGTAATTGCCGTACAGGCAGGCAACGCCATTACCCTGATTGGTGCAGCGGAAACCATCCAGAAAAGCGGCTGCGGTGGGAGACGAGCAAATCTCGCCGACTGCGGCAGCATCACACATATTCTCACCCACATAGCCGATGAAAGCAGGCTTATGGCCGGAGCCACCGCCGGTAACGACACCAACCTTGCCCTGGGGAATATTCTTAGCCTTGACCACACGAGGATTGTCGGTAGCCTCTACGATATCGCTGTGGACCTTCAGAAAGCCCTTGAGCATTTCATCGACAATATTGTCGGGATCATTCATAATTCTGGGGATCTTAATCATTGGAATCTACCTCCTGTGTGATGGGGTCTCAGGGAACCAGGACAACCTTCATGGCGCCGTCCTTACCGGTCTTGGCCAGTTCAAAGCCCTTCTCCCACTCGTCCAGGGAGAACTTATGGCTGACGACGCCATCGGTAGGCAGTTTGCCGCTGCCGATCCAGTCGATGACCGTGTCGTAGCAGAAAGGGCTCAGGTGGACACCCAGCAGATCCAGTTCCTTACGGTCGGAGATAATGCTCCAGTCCACGGTGACCGGCTGGCCAAACACGGAGAACTCCACAAAGCGGCCCATCTTGCGAATGGCATCCAGACCCTGCTGCACGCTGGAGGGATGGCCGGTGGCCTCAATATAGATATCGCAGCCGTAGCCATCGGTCATTTCCTTGATCTTCGCTACCACATCCTCCTTGGCGGGGTTCATAACGATATCCGCGCCAAACTCCTTGGCCTTGGCCAGACGGGTCTCGTTCATATCCAGGACGATGAGGCAGGCGGGATTGTACTGGCGCAGAGCACCAACCATGCCCAGGCCCAGAGTTCCGGCGCCGGACAGTACCACCACATCGCGGGGCGTCACTTGAGCGCGCTCCACGCAGTGGAAGGAGCAGCCATAGGGCTCAATGAGGGCGGCCTTTTCGATGGGCATATCGGCAGGTACCAAATAAGGCAGAGCTTCCTTGGTCAGACGCACATATTCAGCCATGCCGCCGTTGACGTTGTTCTGGAAACCAAACAGGTCATGCTTTTCGCACATCCAGTGTCTGCCGGTCTTACAGAAGCGGCACTCGCCACAGGGAACAATCTGCTCGGGGCAGATACGGTCGCCGATTTTCCAGTTGCCCTTGACATTCTTGCCCATTTCCACAACCGTACCAACAAACTCATGGCCGGGAATCATGGGAGCCTTGATGTACTTGGGCTGGCCGTCAAAGCCCCAGAAGCTGGCAGCGCCGCCAAACGCCTTCACATCGCCGGCACAGATGCCGCAGGCCTCAACCTTCAGGATCATTTCACCCTCACCGGCATGGGGAGTATCTACAATCTCCAGGCGGTAATCGCCAGGGGCATAGGCAACAATGGCTTTCATTTTTTCAGGCAGGTTACTCATAGAAAATCGCTCCTTTTTTACATTACAATTTTATTGTGCTGTTTTCTGTTCTAAAAGTCTCTATATCTTTTGTCTTGTTATTTGACATAAGTATACTCGTGAGCATCCGTAAAATCAATCCGGAATTTTCCCAATAATTCAATAAAATTTTGTGCAACATGCCATTTTAAATTGGTATCAATAAATTTCCAGTCCTCTAATCCAATTTCCACATATTCATTTGTCTATAATTTCTATGCTTTCTATCAAAAATCCATCAATTTGTCCTATCTCCAGCGCGTTTTACCGGTCAGTCTTCGTCAAAGCAGTTGCACGATATAGCCTTGCATAGTATAATTAAGAGTATAAGGTTTTCCAAAATCACTTTTGTATTTAAATTATACAAATCTTCTTTGAAGTTAGATAGCAGCATCTTCTCGAACTATTGTCATATCACCGCCGCACAAAGGAGTGAAGTGCAGCATTCCAGCATCAAACAACTTCACCGAGAAAAGAGGAAAGAAGCCATGTCGGCCAACACAACCGCTCTCAAACACTTGACGCGTGAGCAAGTACTCTCCTATATTTACACACATCGCAGCACCACCCAGAAAAATCTCAAGGATGATTTGGAACTTAGTCGTCCCACCATCATCCAAATACTAAAGGAATTCGAGGATCAAGGTCTCATTTGCAAAGGCGACCCTCAGGAATCCACCGGCGGTCGCCGGGCCACTAGTTTTGATTTTGCGCAGAAAGCCAAGTTAGCCGTTGGTGTCGAATTGCTTTCCAGCCACTACGAGATTGTCATTCTGGATTTGTATGGTGAAACCATCTGCTGCAAGCGCTATGAGCTGCCCTATCAGAATGACAGCGATTATTACATTCGAGTTTGCCATTCCATCGACGCCACCATTGCAGAAGCCAAACTATCACCAGCGGATATTTTAGGCGTTGGCATTGTATTGCAGGGTCTGATATCCACCGACGGCACTCAGGTTGTCTACGGCAAAATTCTGGGCTGTACCGGCTTGACAATCGATTGTTTTACCGATCATCTCGCCTATCCATGCCAGTTTGTCCACGACGCCGAAGCGGCCACGTTGGATGAATTGTGGCAATCCCCTTCTTTAGACAACGCTATTTATATCAATATCCGCAGCAACATGAGCGGCGCTATTATCGTCAATCGTCAATCTCTGAAAGGTACCGAGTTAAAAAGCGGCGTGTTTGAGCATATGACCATTGTGCCTAATGGCAACCCCTGTTACTGCGGAAACCGCGGCTGTCTCGACGCCTATTGCTCCACCCAGGCGCTGCTAAAAAAGGGAGAAGCCCTCAGCGACTTTTTTCATCAACTCCGTACAGGCAACACTGCCGCAAAAGCGCGTTGGATGTCATATCTCCATTATTTAGCGCTTGCCATCAATAACCTGCATATGTTTATGGACTGCCCCATTATCCTGGGTGGTACCGTGGCACAGTATCTGCAAGGCAGTGATTTGAAATTGCTTCACCAAACCATTCAAGACAATACCGCGTTTCCCACCGACCGTAAGTTTATCAAGGTAACCTGTTGCCCTGGCTCTCCCATCAGCCGCGGTGCGGCATTGCCATATATTAAACGGTATCTTCAGACACTTTTAGGTGAGGATTTTCGGTTTTAACTGTATAGCCCCCTGGCAAAAGCGGAAACGCTTTTGCCAGGGGGCTTATTATATGGCTGTAGAAACCATTCGACCTTGTGTATTATACTGCATTGCAGTGCTGCTGCTCGTAATCCACAATGGCGTCTACCTTTTTACCGGAGCGCTCATTATATACGTAGTTGCAGTCCAAATACGCTTCAATCAGCTCTTTGCCCAACATGTCACCGGTCACCTGGCTTCCCAAGGTAATAATGTTGCAATTATTGGACAGACAGGCGCGTTGAGCCGAATAGACATTGTTAATGTTGGCCGCGTATGCGCCTTTAACCTTGTTGGCCGCCAGCATTACGCCGATGCCCGTACCGCAGAACAAAATGCCGCGGTCATATTCCTTCGCTGCCACCGCTTCCGCTACGCGGATTGCTACGTGGGCATAGATGACATCATCGCTGCCAAAATCCGTAACCTCATGGCCCAGGCTTTTGATAAATTCTATCATTTCCTGCTTGTATGCTTCCGCATTGGGATCGCAGCCCACCGCAATTTTCATAGTTGATACCGCCTTTTCTATGGTAAATTCCATGTTTTAGACATGTTTTTTCAAAAAGGAGAGGCACCGCAGCGCGGTACCTCTCCCAGCGTTGCCGTATAATAGGTCAACCGATTACTTGATCATCTCGGCAAAATCCAAATCAGCGTTGGCATAGTCTGCCACATTGGTCTCGTCGATGACCACAGTACCAGCGTCCACAAAGGACTCCACTTCTTCACCGTTAAGAACCTTCAGCGCCGTGTCAACAGCGGTCTGGCCCAGCAGAACAGGATCGTTGGATGCAGTGCAGGCATAGGTACCTTCCTCGATGCCCAGAACAGCCTCCATCAGACCATCAACACCGCAGACCAGAATGTCGGTAAGACCCTGCTCCTGGCAAACCTGTGCAGCACCGATGGCCATATCATCATTGTGACCAAAAATGGCCACAACGTCCTTGTTGGCCTGCAGCAAATCCTGCGTAGCAGGAATGGCCTTGGAGCGGTCATAGTCACAATAAGCAGACTGCACAATGGTCAGGCCGGGAGCCGCCTCCAGAGCCTCATGGAAACCATCGCGTCTGTCCATCATAGTGGTGGAGCCGGCAGTACCCTGGATTTCCAGCACAGTGCCAGTTGCCTTATCGGGGCCACCCAGCAGCTCAATCAGGCGTTCACCAACCAGTCGGCCCATTTCCTTGTTATCACGGCCGACCCAAGAGATGTTACCGCTGCGGACATTCTTATCAACGGTGACGACAGGGATATTGGCACGGGCGCAGGCATCGATACCAGCGGAGGGGCCATCCTCGTTCACAGGGTTGGTGATCAGGATATCAATGCCTTGCGTAACCAAGTCCTGAATGTCTTTATTTTGCTTTGCCACGTCGTTGTCGGCATTGAGGGATACCACTTTGACACCTTTGGTCGCGGCGTACTCCTCAATAATCGGAGTCATGTTGGCAAAGAACGGGGTATCCTGGGAGCAGTTGGAGAAGCCAATGACAAATTCATCCGTGGTCTCGGTGCCAGTGGTGCCGGTCGTAGTGTTGCTTTCATTGGTGGAGGTTTCGGTGGTAGTGGTCTCACCGGAGCCACAAGCAACCATGCCCAGAGCCAGAACAAGAGACAGAGCAAGCGCGGTCAGTTTCTTCAGTTTCATTTTCGTCATCCTCCTAAATATTCAGACCGGAAACAGTCTGAGGAATACAAAGTTTCTCTTATTTTTTGGCAGCCTTCTGCTTGGAAACCACACGGTTCAGCAGCAGGGCCAGAACGATAATTAAGCCTTTTGCAATTCTTTGATAGTAGGAAGGAAGGCCCACCAGATTAAAGATGTTCGTCAGGATTTGGAGCAGGAACACGCCGCCAAAGGTGCCCCAAATGGAGCCTGCGCCGCCGCTGAGGGAAGCACCACCAATGACACTGGCCGCAATAGCGTCCAACTCATAGCCATCACCGGCAGTGGGTTGGCCGGTAGACATCCAGGAAGCCGTCAGGATTCCCGCGAAACCAGCCAAGATTGCGCTGAGCATATAGGTCAGAGAATAATTGATCTTGGTGCGGATACCGGACAGCATAGCAGCTTCCCGGTTACCGCCAATGGCAAACAGGCTCCGTCCGAACACGGTGTATTTCAGGACAAGGGCAAAAATCACAGTGAGAACAATCCAGAAGATGCCGCTGACCGCCACCTTATTAAACAGGAAGCCGCCGCCAAGGAACTTGAAGGGACCAGAGAGACCAAAAACAGGGTTGCCGCTGGTGGTCAGCAGCGCTGCACCACGAGCAATTTCCATCATAGCCAGCGAAGCGATGAAGTCAGGAAGCTGATAACGGGAGATAAGTACACCGGTAAACAGGCCCATTACTGCACTGACAGCCAAGGCTGCCACGATGCCCAGCACCATACCTGTAACCGTTCCGCCGAAATGATCCACAATTATGGCGCAGATCATACCGGCGAATGCCAGAACCGAACCAACCGAAAGGTCAATGCCACCCAGCAGGATGACCAGCGTCATCGCAATGGCCACAATACCGGGAATGGAGGCCTGCTGCAGTAGGTTCAGGAAGTTGCCGATGGTCAGGAAGTTGGGAGAGAGAATTGCGGATATGCCGATGAAGATCAGCAGCATAATAATGAGATTATACCGTTTGATGATCTCATTGAAGGTCAGTTTCGTTTTCATTTCAATGGTTCCTCCTTCTTACCTCTGTCAATTAACCATCTGGGAACTGGGTTTGCCGACGACAGAAGCATGAAGTATGTAATCGCTGGAGAACTCAGCTCTGTTGACCTGAATTACCTGTTCACCGTCGTACATCACATGAATATTGTCGCAAATTCTAAGCAGTTCCTCCAATTCCGAGGAGACGACAATGACGCTCTTGCCCATCCGGGTCATTTCGCCGATCAGCTTGTATATCTCTGCCTTGGCGGCCACATCAATGCCCTGGGTAGGTTCATCCAGCAACAGGATATCGCAGTCTTTCATCAGCCATTTCGCCAAAATAATTTTCTGCTGATTACCGCCGGAGAGATTGCCGGCTATGGTGTGCACATCCGGCGTCTTGATCCGGAGGCGCTCTTTGTAGGAGTTACATTCCTCGAAAATACGCTTATAGTGGAGTTTACCTCCCATACGGAATTTCCGAAGCGCCACCATGGACATGTTCTCCCAAACCGGAAGCGGCAGCACCAAACCCTGGGTTTTCCGGCTCTCCGGCGCCAGGCCGATGCCGTTTTGGATGGCGTCCTTAGTACATTTGAATGTCACCGGTTTACCGTGGAGATAAATCTCACCGCTGCTGGGCGGGACAACACCAAAAATTGATTGGAGGATTTCGGTTCGTCCGCTGCCCACTAGGCCATACAGCCCCAGGACCTCCCCTTTATGCAGCTGGAAACTGACGTGGTTAACCTTGTGATTGCACAAATCTTTCAGTTCCAGCACAACCTCATCAGAGACCTTATGCAGCTTCCGTTCCTCCTGCTGTCCCTGAGACATGGTAACACCGGTCATATATTCTACCAAGGTGTTTTCATCCAACTCATGTGTCCCCTTACAGGTGACAAACCTGCCATCTCGCAAAACAGTAATGCGGTCACCCACCAGAAACAGTTCCTCGAGATGATGAGAGATATAGATGATGGTAATACCCTTGGCTTTCAAGTCCTGAATGACCTGAACCAAGATCTGAAACTCATTCTTGGAAAGGGTGGAAGACGGCTCATCCATAACAATCAGCTTGGCATTACAGGCAATGGCCTTCATAATCTCTGTCAGCTGACGTTGACCAATGTTGAGATCCGCAATGCGTGCCTTGGCATCGATGCGAATGTTGAGACTGTCCGCCAGCTTTTGCGTATCCTCATAGACTTTTTTCCAGTCAATTTTGCCGCCTTTTTTAGGGTAATTATTGATGTAGACATTTTCACCCACGGTCAATTCGCTAAACAGCGACAACTCCTGGTAAATGACCGAAATACCTTCTTTTCGGCGTGCCTCCGTTCCGTGCCAACTCAACTGTTTGCCGTCAAAGATGATTTTACCGCCATCCTCTTTGTAGGCACCGGAAAGTATTTTCATCAAAGTCGATTTTCCAGCGCCATTTGCACCGATCAAGCAATGGACCTCCCCGCGTTTTACCATGAAATCCACTTGATCCAGCGCCTTAACGCCCGGAAAGACTTTATCAATCTTTATCATTTCAAGAATGTTGTCATTCTGCAATTGTAATACCTCCCATCTGTATCTCTTTATGTTCTGAAAAATCTATTGACTAAAGTTTAGCGGAATCGCGGTGTGAAATCAATTGGTTAGGTATACAAGGAAAATAGAAGATTTTGTATCTTTTGCATAAATTGATGCATTTATATCTATTATTATTTGTCTGATTATCGAATTAAGATACTGTCCTTAAACATTCTGTGCCACAAAATCCATTGTATCCCGCTCTCCAGCCCATATATAGACGCCAATAATTTCAGTTATCTTTATGAAATTATAATTATATAAGTGCGCTTTATTTATATAAATTAAATTTAACTATTGTTTACTAGTATTTACCATGCATGAGTAATTTCAGATATCCATACACGATACCAAAACCATCAAGACCCAGCTTTTTTATCTCAACATCAGCAAAGCGCCTGCAGATTCTGTTCTGCAGGCGCTTTACCAAGGTCATGCTCTTTTCTAAAGCACACAAAATATTGAATAGCATGCTATAATTCAAGGGGGGTGGGCAGGTTTTGCGAGACCAGTCAATTTCCGGATAATATTTTATATTCCGTATGTTTTTCTATTGCCAAATTCTGTATTTTCCGGTATGCTGATGACAGAATCAGCTAGCGTGGACAAGTTCAGAAGTTAGCACTGCTGAAAGAAATAACGGAATTATAACGCATGAAAAATAGAGATATCATAGACCAGGAAGGGCAGGTTTCGATGCCATATTATGAAATGAGTTTGGAAAACGGTCGAGAATATATCTACGAAAATAACTTTGATGTTGCCGAGGCAGCCATGGGGCTATGGCTGATTGTATTTCTGGATGTGGATTGGCTTGGATATCAAACACTGGCCGAGCAGCTCTGGGAGGAAGGAGACACCATCCCACCGGAATGTGGCGACCAGGACTACATAGAACAATGGCAGATAGGCTATGCCAGGAAAGTGGCAGAGTGGTACTGGCATCTAAAATCGGAACTGTCGCCCCAGCATCCTTTACTAAAGCTGTTGGTGGAACAGCAGTTTCACAATCACTTTCATGTGGCATTACAGCCAGATCCCATGTATGAACTGTCACCGGAGATGCAAAGGAAACTACAATCAGAGTGCCTGGAGTATATGAAACTGATTGATAAACCATCGGAATCAGGCAGCCAGTGCTGGGTGCATCCCGATTATCTCAGGGAATGGCTTCGGTTTGTGGCGCAAATTTTGCATCAGCTCCACGATTGTCAGCAGAAGCTGACCCCTCTGCTGGACCGGGTGATGCATGGAGAGGACGAAAATCATGACAGTATCCTGTCCCGATACTATGCACTACAGAAATTTGATTTGCCGTTTCAATGCTTGGTGGAATCGAGCTATCGGTTTCTGTCGCCTCAGTTTCACATTACAAAGCGCCGCAAAATGTACCGGTATGACAAAAACAAAGTCCGATACTATGAGGATGAGAAATTGGAGGGACACACCTATATGGCCACCGATGCACTCCATGCCCTGACTATCTGGGAATTTGAAATGGTGTGTGCCCATGAAATTCAGCTTCGGCGGTGCGCCCATTGCAATCGGTATTTCATTCCCTATTCGGTAGTCAACTGCTATTGCGACCGGCCTGTGGAAGGCAAAAACGGAAAAACGTGCAAAGACATTGGAGCCATGTCCAAGCATCAGCAGAAGGTCAACCGGGACGAGGCAAAAAAGCTGTATCGCAAGGTGTGCAACCGGATACAGACGGCAGCAAAACGGCGAATTGTACAGTACCCGGATATTCTGCGACAATACAAAGAGGCGCAGCTGCGTGGGCAGGAGCTGCTGGAACAGGTGGAGACGGGACAGATCACCTATGAGGAGTTTCAGGAGCAGTTTGATAAAACAACAGAGGAATTGCTGGGCATACCAAAGTAATCATCACATAAATCGTAAAATACCGCCGACGGCATGGCGCATGGCTGCGCTTGCCGTCGGCGGTATTTTTTGAATAATCCACACAGAAAAATATCATTTCCCACAGAAAAAATACAGGAATTTTACATATCCACAGCAAAATAAATCATTGCCGACAGAAATACTTTCCCACGCCTTGAAAGTTCAATGGGATACATGGTATGGTGTCCGTATCAACCGCAGGTGCTTACTCAGAGGAGGAGGCATTACGGTCGTTAGCATCAAGAATACCGTGGAGCTGGGCAATCACAAGCTCCTGCTGCTCTGGGCGCAGTTGGGCAAACAGGCGGGCGAATTCCTGCTCCTGCGGAGTGGACGCAGAGGATTCCGGCAATGGTTCTCCCAGAAGTTCACTGACAGTCACGCCCAGATAGTTGGCCAGTAAACTCATTTTTTCGATAGATGGCAAGACACCTCTTTGCTTCATGGCAGAAACCAAATCCTTACCAGCTCCACTTTCACGACCGGCAACAGTCGGTGTAATACCATTTTTATCACAAAAATTTTGAATATTTTCGACAATTTTAGCGGTATCCATGCAATATCACAACCTTACTTGTGGAAAATAACGAAATCTAAAATATAATGCTATATTGCTTGACAATATTAAATATTAGATTTATTATTGGGATATGAGAAAACTCTCTCTATAAAATCTATTATTTTATATTCTACCATATTTCATAAACTGGAGCAAGTGAAAGGAGGATACGCTCCGTATCTTTACGAAAGGAGATCTTGTATGGAAGAACAAAAAACAGCTGCCCTGAACCCGTCTGGGCCAACAGACGGAGGGCAACTGCCTGCAATTAGCACAGACAGTATAGCAGGGACAGCAGAAAAAATCAATGTATCTACGGGAAAAACCAGTCAAGAATTGGATTTTATGCAGAAACTACAGCAATTACAAAATCCCAACTATCTGCCCATGGTGGAGATCGGAGAATTGATGGAACAAGTTTTTACAGGAACTCCAGCCATCATTGACGATCTGCTGTTCCAGGGGACATACATCCTGGCTGGTGCGCCAAAGATTGGGAAGTCTTTTTTAGTGGCTCAAATCGCCTATCATGTCAGCACCGGTCAATCCTTTTGGGGGCATTCGATTCATCCGGGGCCGGTATTGTATCTGGCCCTGGAAGACCAATACCGGCGGATTCAGGAGCGCATGGCTCGGATGTTTGGCGTAGAGTATCAGGGGAATCTTCTGATTTCTGTTTCTGCCAAGCGGATCGGTCTGGGATTGGATGGACAAATGGAGTATTTTCTGGAGCTGTACCCAAAAGCCAGACTTATGCGCAGAACGGTGAGAAGGTCACCAGCGGCCCGGAGAAGACCATGTATGTTACAACCTTACATTGCCGTCGTGACCATGCCTATGAGGATATGCAGTATGTCAAGCGGCACTTCAACAAGACCGGCGGGAACTTGGCCTACCACTGTGTTCAGAGCTTCAAGACCGGTGAAGTGTCCCCGGAGCTGTGCCACCAGTTGGGCGTGGAATTGGCCAAAAGAATGTGGGGTGACCGGTTTCAAGTACTGATCGCCACCCATTTCAATACCGGTACTTACCATAATCATCTGGTCATCAACTCGGTAAGCTACAAGGACGGCCAGAAGTTCAACTGCGATAAGCGGGCATTTTACCGCATGCGGGAGATCTCTGATGCACTGTGCCAGGAGCACAATCTGACAGTCATTGAGTATCCCAAAGGCAAAACGGCCCGCAGTCTCTACTTTGCCGAAAAACAGGGCGAGCCGACCCGATATAACCTCATGCGGCAGACCATCGACGAGTGCATTGGTGTCAGCAGCGACTTTGACTATTTTCTCAAAAGTCTCATCCGTCGGGGCTATGTGCTGGACTGTGCGCCCAACCGAAAATGTCCCACCATCCAGGCCATCGGCAGCAAGAAACCCGTGCGGCTGTATCATTTGGGCGAAGGGTACTCCGTACCTGAAATTCAAAAGCGCATTCACAAGCTGGCATTGGGAATCCGATACAGCAGAGAACGCGAGGATGAGAGCGTTGAACCCGGAAACAGTTCCTATTCTCTTAGCCAGTGATTGATCTGCTGTAATCTGGTCCTAACGGTGTATAACTTTTAACGAGATAGAGGAAACTGTTGGAAAGGAGATGATGGCCCATTGCACATGCACGTACAAAAAGAGCGTAAACTTGTCGAGCTGTGGCTGACCCGAACAGAAAAAAATGACGCAGCTTTTCAGGAAACATTGAAACCCATTTATCAGCAATACAAGGCGCAGAACTATCTGATCGCGGTTTTTTTATCTGGAGAATCGGATCTATACCAGCAAACCCGAGATCTGCTGCTCTATAATCGCCGCCGTCTGGCGGAGCAGGAAGTCCAGGCCCGGAAAGATACCGCCGCGTCTATGCCCACATAGTACTCGGGAGAACCCGTCGTAGAGTCTTTCAATTCTACGGCGGGTTTTGTATTATTTGGCAGACTTAAAATAGCAGAAAATACTGTGAAATTAAGACTTATTAGATTCAAATGAGCGCAAATTCTCTCCTGTTTTACTTCTCTCAGAAGATTTTTTGAGTAGACAATCTCCTTGAGCGACTTATAATTTCTCCCAGCAGGGCCAATGTGTACCATATGCAGCGCAGCGTTTTGCCTCCGTTGTGCAATCTGGGAATGCCTTTAAGCAGAGATTACAGGTACACGTTCATGTAACTTCGTAGCAATGGATTTAATTGGTAATTTTCAGGTTTATATATCATAAAATTTTAAAGGCCTATTTGGAACTATTTACAAAATTCAAAAACTTATTCTGGGTTCCCTTGACATTGTTGTGTAATTGCTTAATAATTCAGTTAGCGAACAACTCAATAACATTGCAAGCGAATAGTTGAAGGAGGAGAAACATGAAGATTACAGAAATCGAAGTATTCCGTCTACCCACAGCCAACAGTAAACAGAACAGCCCCATTGGCTGCCGCATCCACACAGATGCAGGCATTTGTGGCGACGGTGAAGCCGGTATGGCATACGGCGTGGGTGGCAGCGCAGCCTTTGGCATGGTCTGTGACTTGGCCGAACTGATCGTGGGTATGGACCCGTTACAGACAGAACTCATTTGGGAAACCATGTACAAAAAGACGTTCTGGGGGCAGAATGGTGGTCCGGTGGTATTTTCCGGTATTGCCGCCATTGATGTGGCTCTGTGGGACATCAAAGGCAAGTATTTTAAAGTCCCGGTTTACCAACTCCTGGGTGGAAAAGTTCGTGACAAACTCCGCACCTATGCCAGCCAGCTGCAATTTGGCTGGGGCCAGACCGGTGTCAGTGAACATCTCTGGGCGGTAACACCGGAAGATTACGCCCATAACGTTAAGCTGGCCATTGACGAAGGGTTTGACGCCATCAAAATTGACTTTTTTGATCGCGATGAAGAGGGTAAACCCTTAAACTGGCTGGATACCACCGGTCTCCTGACGCCCAAGCAGCTGCACATGGTGGAGGCCCGTATGAAAGCCGCACGGGAAGCCGCTGGCGATGATGTGGACATTATCATGGAGAACCACTCCTACCCGGATGCACTGGGTGCTGTACAGTTGGCACGTCTGGCGGAAAAATACGGTATCATGGCCTTTGAAGAGCCGAATACTCCCACCACGCAGACAGTGGAGTATATTACCAAATACACTTCGGTGCCCATTGCCAATGGTGAACGGTTGTTCTCCCGCTGGCAGTACGCCGAGTACTTTAAGAAAAATCTGTTGCAGCTGGCGCAGCCGGATATTGGCAACTGCGGCGGTATCTCCGAAGTGAAGAAAATCTGCGATATGGCCCATGCCTATGATGTGGGCATCCAGGTTCATGTGGCCGGAAGTCCCTTGGCCACCAATGCCGCACTGCATGTGGAGTGCTCCATTCCCAATTTTATCATTCATGAGCATCACACCTGCAACCGCATGGATACCTGCCTGGGACTGACAAAATACAATTTGCAGCCGGAAAACGGTTTCTTTACAGTACCCGATCTGCCGGGCATCGGCAATGAATTTTTGCAGGAGGCTATTGATCGGGCAACGTTGTACAAGGTTGTGAAGGCGGCAAACTGACAACCGTAAAACTACAATGAGAAATGAGGGAGCATCCATATGGCAATTAAGGTTATCCGAGAAAAAGAACCCGGTCCCGGTACGCTGGGAAAGCCTGAGCTGTATGCGCTGGCCATTGGCCAGGTCATCGGCGCCGGCGTTATCACATTGATCGTTCCCGCAATTAAGATGACGGGCTACTCCGCCTGGCTGGCATATCTGGTAGCCATCATCATGGGCTTTATCATGATTTTGCCCAATGTCTTTGTGTCCTCTACTGTTCGTATGGCTGGCGGCAACTACTCCATGCTCTGCGGCATGGCAGGCCCCAATGTGGCCGGTGTGTTCGCGTTTATGTACTTGACGCAGTGCTTGAGTTTGAGCCTGTTTGGTGCATCGGCCGCTGCGTATTTGGGTGATATCATCCCTGCCCTCAGCGGCTCCGGTGCTCGGCTGGTTGTAGGTGCCGTTCTTTTGACGTTCTTCTATGTAGTCAACCTGATGGGTGTAGACATCATGGCAAAGGCCCAAAAGATGATGACCTGGCTGCTGATCGCTGCACTGATCCTGTTTGCCATTGTGGGTATTGCCAAAATGCAGCTGCCCATTTTTGACTTCAGCGATCCCAATTTCCTGGTCAATGGTTGGGGCATTACCTTCACCGACGGCCAGATCAGCGGCGGCTTCACTGGTGCCATTCTCCTGTTCGTCTATTCCACCCAGGGCTATTACATGACGACCTCCTACGGACGTGACGCCAAAAACGCTCGCCGGGATATCCCCATCGTTCTGCTGATGGCGGTTCCCACCCTGATTGTCCTCTATGTTGGTGTGGCCATGGCCGGTGTGGGTGTCATGAGCCTGGAGGAGTATGGCGATTCCACCACATTGGTCTTTGCGGCCCAGCGGATTTTCCCGACAGCGCTGTTTTATATCTTCATCATCGGCGGCCCCATTATGGCTCTGCTGTCTACTCTGAACTCCAGCTTTGCCTATAATGCGATCAACATTGGCCAGTCCTGCGATGATGGATGGCTGCCCGCAGCGTTCGGCAAGAAGAACAAGAACCATGCCCGCGTCTGGATTTTGACCTTTATGTATATCGCTGGTATGATTCCCATTGTGTTCGGCCTGTCTATTACGGTTATCACCAATATGACCCAGCTGTTCACGTCCTGCTTTGCTCTGCTGAACTTCCTGGCATTTATCAAACTGCCCAAGCTGTATCCCGAGGCTTGGAAACAGTCCCGGTTCCATATTCCCAACGGCGCCTATTACGCTATTTGCGTGATTTCCCTGCTGGGCTTCATCGTGGTGCTGTGGAAATCCTGCCTGTCCATGAGCCCCCTGCTGGCTGTGCTGAATGTAGCTGCCATCGTGGTGCTGAGCGTAATCGGCATTGTTCGCGGTAAAACCGGCAATGTTGCCATCAAGACATCCCTGTGGGCTGCTACAGGAGAAAATGAAGGGTAAAACCGTACCATGGATATCGCCCGTATGGGGCGATATCCATGGAGAAAATTGAAAGGAGATATCTCTTATGAAAATCACAAGTGTGGAGTGCTACCTGGATGATTTTATCACCGTAAAGGTTAACACAGACGAGGGAATCAGCGGCTTTGGTGAAGCCGGCTTGGCCTACGGCAACTGCTGGGAAGCTGCGTTCGGTCAGTGCCAGGATTTTGCAAAGCTGGTCATCGGTATGGACCCCTTCAATACGGAGGAGATCTGGGAGCACCTGCACCGGCATACCTTCTGGGGCATGGGCGGCGGCGTTGTCATCACCTCCGCCATGGCGGCCATTGACACGGCCTGCTGGGATATCAAGGGCAAAGCGTTGGGCGTACCTGTCTACAAGCTCATCGGCGGCAAGACCAATCAGAAACTCCGGGCTTATGCCTCCCAGCTGCAATTCGGCTGGAGCGATCTCATCGGCAAAAACAACAACGAGGGCCTGGGTCTGCTGTATGATCCCAAGGACTACTTCGAGGTAACTAAAAACGCCATCCGCGATGGCTATGACGCCATTAAGGTGGACCCGGTCTTTGCTCCCACAGATCCCTCTGTACCGCTGCCGTACATCTGGGGCAACCAAGGAACCCATGTCCGCGGCTGCTACCGCTACCATGATTTGCAGCGCTCCGTGGAGCGCATCGCCGCCTGCCGCGAAGCCGGTGGTCCGGATCTGGACATCATTGTGGAGATTCACTCCCTGCTGGATGCCAATACGGCTGCTGAGTTGGGCAAGGCGCTGGAACCCTACCACATTATGTATTTTGAAGAGCCCACCAGCCCCGAGAACGCCAGCAACTTCCGCCATATCAAAGAGAAGTGCAATCTTCCTTTGGCCACCGGTGAGCGCAGCTACACCCGTTGGGGCTTCCGTCAGTTCTTTGAGGACCGCACCCTGTCTGTGATTCAGCCGGACCTCTGCAACACCGGCGGTATCACGGAGACGAAGAAAATCTGCGATATGGCTCAGGTCTATGATATGGGCGTACAGATTCATGTCTGCGGCGGCCCCATCGCCACCGCTGCGGCCTTGCAGGTGGAGGCGGCCATTCCCAACTTTACCATCCATGAGGAGCATAATGCCAACCTGCTGAACAAGTTCAAGAGAGCCGGTAAGTATTACTACGCTCCGGTCAATGGTGCCTATGAGATTCCCGATCTGCCCGGCATCGGTCAGGAGATGAGCGAGGAAGTCCTGGCCAATGCCCGCAAGAAAGTTGTCATTGAATAAAGTTTATCGTTGAACTCCTCTTTCTTCATACACTCCCATAGCAAAAGCGGCAGCTTCTTTGCGGCATGTCCACAGAGAAACTGCCGCTTTGCAACTGTTTTCTCAGTGGAGAAAGCAGTTGCAAAGCGGTGGTTTTCGACTATAATAAAATATGGATGCGTTCCGCCTGCTCAGGGCGGAGAATATCGAGAGAGCATTGTTTGGTGACACAGAGAGGGAATCAAAGTAGTATGGAACAAAGAAGCAGAAAAAAAATCAGCCGTGTATCAATTGTGGATCAGGTATGTGCATCCATCAAACAAGATATTGCCGATGGTACCTGGAAAGAGGGCAGCAAGCTCCCGTCGGAAGCAGAATTTGCAGAACTGTTCGGTGTCAACCGGCTCAGTGTTCGCATGGCTTTACAGAAACTCAGCACGCTGGGAATTATTGAGACCCGAGTAGGAGAAGGCTCCTATGTCAAACGCTTTTCGTTGCGGCCCGTACTCAGTGAGGTCGCTGTATTTTACGAGGGGGAAGAGCGGTATGAGGAGGTACGCCAGCTGAGATTTCTGCTGGAAAGTGAGTGTATGCGCCTTGCACTGCAGAAGGCCACCGACGAGGAGCGAGAACAGTTGAGACAAGCGCTGCAGTATTATTATGAGATGGCTGCGGAATTCCACAAGGACATCCATGATGAAACTCGGCTGGACCAGGTGGTAGACGCCGATTTTCAGTTCCACTATCAGGTAATTCGTATGAGCCACAATCGCTTGTATCGGGATATTTATCAAATGGTACAGGTGCTGATCCGTGAACATATCAAGCGGCTGCTGAGTCGCCGTACACAAGCGCGAGAAGAACAGGGCCTGCCCCAGAATTTGATTAACGAGACCCATGAAGAAATCTACCGTGCCATACGGGATTCCAATGCCAATGTTGTAGAACGGCTTTGTGCTGAAATGTTGGGCATCATTCCGGTGCCGGGTATGGATATATTTGATTAAGCTGGAATAGGCATTGCAATTACACGTTCTGCTATCCGGAAAGGTCAAGGTCATATATCGAGAGCTTTGGGAATATTATTGGGGAAAAGTTTTAGATTGACTTCTTGAGAATAACGCAAAGAGCAAGATTGGGAACCCCTTGGGGCTTCAAATCTTGCTCTTTTTATCTCATTGGGCAAAAAGCCCTATGCTTTATTTTACACTTGCATTTTTTTCAATACAGAGTTACAATGTTATCTGTAATTATTATATAGTTTTATTCTTCTATTGGTAGGGAGGTATTTATGGAATCCGTTCCTATGCAGCAGGGCGAAATCCTGCTCTATAACAACAACGGTGAAAAAGAGTTTGTCAGTGTGGTGTTTCGGGAGGAAACATTCTGGCTCACGCAAAGCGGAATGGCAGAGTTATTTGACTGCACAACAGACAATATCTCTCTGCACCTAAAAAATATCTATGCGGAGGAGGAGCTAACGCCGGAAGCAACTACCGAGAAATTCTCGGTGGTTCGTCAGGAAGGTTCCCGACAGGTTCGCCGCACCTTGGAGCACTACAATCTGGATGCCATTATTGCTGTAGGATACCGTGTGAACTCCAAAAAGGCCACCCGCTTCCGTCAGTGGGCCACAAAAACGCTGAAAGAGTACATCACCAAGGGCTTCGTCCTCAATGATGATATGCTGAAAAACGGCAAGCCCTTCGGCCGGGACTACTTCGACGAGCTGTTAGAGCGCATCCGGGAAATTCGGGCCAGCGAGCGCCGGGCCTACCAGAAGATTGCCGACGTGTTTGAACAGTGCAGCTACGACTACGACAAAAACAGTGACACCACAAAGGCATTCTATGCCTTTGTGCAGAACAAGCTCCACTTTGCCGTCACCGGCAAGACGGCGGCGGAACTGATTGCGGAACGGGCCACCCTGGACAGCCCCACCATGGGCCTGACCACCTGGAGGGGTGCGCCGGGCGGAAAAATTCTGAAAAGCGACACCCTGGTGGCTAAAAATTACCTCAACGAGAAAGAGCTTTCCCGGCTCAATCGGCTGGTGACCATGTTTATCGACTACGCCGAGCTCATGGCCGAGGATGAGCAGCTCATGAGCATGCAGGACTGGCTAGACGAGACGGACCGTTTTTTGACCAACAACCGTCGAAAGGTGCTGGAGGGCAAAGGCCATGTCTCCCGAGAAGCAGCAGTAAAAAAGGTTAGCGACATCTACGCGGAATTCCGCAAAAAACAGGATGCAGACTACGTCTCCGAGTTTGACCGTGCCATGGAGCACTATCTGAAAGGCGGTGGGAATCCGTGATTGAAACATTTGATATTGCAGGCTACTGCCGTATTTCTGTAGACGATGAACTGGACCGGGACAACGTATCCATTGAAAACCAGAAAGCGATCATTCAGGACTTTGTGAAGCAGAAATTCCCCGGCAGTACCCTCACCTTTTATGAGGACAGGGACCGCTCCGGCTACACCTTTGAGCAGCGCGAGGGCTACCAGACCATGCGGAACGGGTTGATGGCCCATCAATATGACATTCTCATCATCAAGGATTTCTCCCGTTTTTCCCGCCGCAACAGCCGCGGTCTGGTGGAACTGGAAGACCTGCGAGACGCTGGAGTACGGATCATTTCCATCGGAGACGGCATCGATTTTCCCAATGATGATGATTGGCTGAAAATCCAGTTTCAATTCCTCATCAACGAAATGCCCGTCACGGACACCAGCAAAAAAGTGCGGAATGTTATCAAGCGACGGCAGGCCGACGGCAAATGGATTTGTGCCGCCCCCTATGGCTATCTCATCAACCAACGACAGGAATTTGAGATTGTCCCCACAGAGGCCGACATTGTCCGTACCATTTTCCGTCTCTACAACGAGGAGGGCTGGGGTTACAAAAAGATCGCCAACTATCTCACGGAACAGGGCATCCCCACCCCCCGGATGGCTGAGCGTGACCGGAAAGAAGCCGCCGGAGCCGAATACCGGCGCACCGTCAAATCTTCGTGGGCCATCGTCACGGTACAGGGCATTCTGGACAACGATTTTTACATCGGCACCCTGCGTCAAAGCAAGTACACACGAAAAAAGATCAACGGCAAGGACGTCCGGCAGGATGAAGCCGAACAGATAGTCATTGAACGCCATCACCAGCCCATTCTGGACTATCGCACCTTCGCCACCACCCGGGCCCTGCGGGAGAAACGCAGCACGTCCAACTATCGGGGCATCAAGAAGTATGACAATGTGTACTCCGGCTTTCTCACCTGCGGTGACTGCGGCGCACCCATGTTTGCCATGAGCCGCAGCGATTTGAAACCGGCCTACACCTGCGGCACTTACCATCGCCGGGGCCGGGCAGGCTGCACCTCCCACCACATTCGAGTGGATAAGCTGGATGAGCTGTTGAAACTTTACATCCGGCGGGTTATGGATCATTCCGCAGATATGCTGGAACGGCTCAATCAAGACCTAGAACGGGAGCAGGAGGACGTGGTCGAGACCGAGCAGAGCGCCGACCATCTGGCGTCGGTACTGGCCGAGCTCCAAGAAGAATTGAAGGTCACCAAGCGGCAGCGCATCCGGGACCTGATGAAACACCCGGAACAGGAAGCCCTGCTGGAAGAGACCTACGACGAGTTGGAATCTGACTTACAAAAGAAGATCGAGGGCATCAGCCACCAGATTGAGCTGCTAGCCGACAAGCGGAACACCATCATCCAGGTCAACCGGGCCGCCCGGACGGCCCTGGAAGTCTTTGAGGATATTCTGAAGAAAGACCATCTGGAACGCAACGACTTGGAATTGATTATCGACCACATCAAGATCTATGAGGACCATCTGGAGATTCAGCTGCAAGCCGACGTGGACGCTATCTTGCAGTCTGCCGCCCAGGAGGAAGCCGTAAATTTTAAGTCCGGCATCGAAAATATCGTATCGTGCCGCATTGTCCAATCTGCCACCCATCAGAAGGACAAGGTTTTCGATGTCCATGTTATCAGTGACGGTGACCCTCTGGAGATTTATACAGAAAAGGACGGCGAAGTGATCTTTAAAAAGTACTCCCCCATGGGAGACCTGTCGGACTTTGCCGGTCAACTGTGTGAGTCCATTTACAAGAATACCGGCCATCTGGCTGCCATCAGCGACCGGGACACCGTGATTGCCCTTTCCGGTGGTCACCGTCGGGAGCTGGGCGACAAGCGTGTTTCCAACGCCCTGGAGCAGCTGATGGAGCAACGCAAATCCTACCGATACGCCCCCGGCGTCCAGCCGGTCCCTGTGGTAGACGGCTCCGACCATCACACTGTCGGCGTCGCAGCCCCCATCCTGGCCGAGGGCGACGTTCTGGGCAGTGTGGTCCTGGTGACCCAGGCCGATGAGCCGCCCCTGTCTGAGGACGATCAGAAGCTGGCCCAGACTATTGCGACGTTTCTGGGCCGCCAGATGGAAAGTTGATGGATACAAAAAAAGACCGCCGAACGGTTGTTCGACGGTCTTTTTATTGTATCAGCGCTGCTTACTTTTTCAGAGAAACAGCCTTCTTCGCGCACTCGGCGATCTTCTCAGGCGTCAGCCCATAGGCTTCCAGAACCTTCTCGGCCTTGCCGGAGCGGCCAAACTCATCGTTGACACCATGACGGATCACGGGTACCGGGCAAGCCTCGGCCAGGTACTCACAGACAGCAGCACCCAGGCCACCCAGCACGTTGGCTTCCTCGGTGGTGACGATGCAGCCGGTCTCCTTGGCGGCAGCCAGAACGGCGGCCTCGTCCAGGGGCTTGATGGTGTGCATATCCAGCACGCGGGCAGAGATACCCTCGGCCTTCAGCGCTTCGGCGGCCTTCAGCGCCATCTGCACCATCATACCGGTGGCGATGATGGTCACGTCCTTACCCTCAACCAGCTTGGAAGCCTTGCCGATCTCAAAGGTATAGCCCTCGATGGAATCGGTGACCGTCTCCACAGCCAGGCGGCCCAGACGCATATAGGCGGGGCCCTCATAGTTCAGCAGGGCCTCAGTGGCCAGACGCATCTCATGGCCGTCACAGGGGCACAGAACCACCATACCGGGGATGGCGCGCATAATGGCGAAATCCTCGATGCACTGGTGGGTGGCGCCGTCCTCGCCGACGCTGAGGCCGCCGTGGGAACCGATGACCTTGACGTTCAGGTGGGGATAGCAGACGCTGTTGCGGACCTGCTCCCAGGCACGGCCGGCGGCGAACATGGCAAAGGTGTTGACAAAGGGCTTCTTGCCGCAGGTGGAAAGGCCGGCGGCCACGCCCACCATGTTGCACTCCGCGATGCCCATATCGAAGAAGCGGTCGGGATAGGCCTTCATAAAGCCTTTGGTCATGGTAGCGCCCGCCAGGTCGGCGTCAAACACCACCAGATCGGGATATTTTTCAGCCAGCTCTACCAGCGCATTGCCGTAGGCGGCACGGGTTGCGATTTTCTCTGCCATGATTTAGCCCTCCAATTCCTTCAGTTTGGCTTCCAGCTCGGCCTTGGCCTGGGCCATCTGCTCGTCGTTGGGCGCCTTGCCATGCCAGCCGGCGTCGTTCTCCATAAAGCTGACGCCCTTGCCCTTCACGGTCTTGGCCAGGATCATGGTGGGCTGACCCTTGGTGGCGGCAGCCTCCTCGAAGGCCTTGACGATCTCGTCGTAGTTGTGGCCATCGATCTTGATGACATGCCAGCCGAAGGCCTCGCACTTCTTGTCCAGGGGCTCGGAGGGCATGACATCCGCGGTGCGGCCGTCAATTTGCAGGCCGTTGACGTCGATGACAGCGCACAGATTGTCCAGCTTGTACTTGGCAGCGGACATAAAGGCCTCCCACACCTGGCCCTCGGCGATCTCGCCGTCGCCCAGGATGGAGTAGACACGGTAGTTCTTGTGATTGAGCTTGCCGCCCAGCGCCATGCCGACGGCAGCGGAGATGCCCTGGCCCAGGGAGCCGGTAGACATATCTACGCCGGGAACGTGGTGCATCTCCACATGGCCGGACATATGGCCGTCGATGGAGCGGAACATTTTCAGATCCTCCACCGGGAAGAAGCCGCGCAGGGCCAGCGTGGGATACAGGGCGGGAGAACAGTGGCCCTTGGACATGACGAAGCGGTCACGGTCCGGGTCACGGGGGTTCTTGGGGTCTACCTTCATAACGTGGAAGTAGAGGGTGGTCAGCACATCCAGGCAGCTGAGGGAGCCGCCGGGGTGACCGGAGGCAGCATCATGTACCATCTGGACTGCCAGCAGACGGGCTTTGGTCGCATTGACGGCCAGAGCCTGATACTTGTTTTCCATAGCGATCCTTCCTTTTCCATAAGAAGTTATCCAACGACATCTCCATACGGATGCCGGTTCCGCATACAAAGTCCTTAACCAGGGGCTCCAAACCCCATTACTTGTATTTGGTCCGTCTTAAATAATACTGCATAATCTCCTGTATTTCCAGTAGTTTTTGAGAATTTACCGAAAGTTGTTTTGTCCATACGCCGTTTTCCAGGAACGTTCCCTCCGCGTGAATCACCGGCAGCGTCCGGCGCAATTCCTGCTGATACTGCAAATACGACGGTCCCGACCAGCCGCAAACCTCAAAAACCTGGGCCATGAGAAAATAGGGTCCGATGTCGGGGCCTGTCCCCGCCGGGTCCGTGCCGAGGGCCTCCTTGGCCGCGTCGTTCATCCAAATCCAGTAGGGTGTGGAGTAGAAATTGCGGAATCCCTCGCCGGTACTGCGGTTCAGGTCCATATGCAGCTCGGTATAGAGGCTGTTGGCGCTGCCCAATGTGGGCTTATGGTCGCCGAAAAACACCAGAACCACCGGGTCTTCCTCATCCCGCAAGGCTTCCGTAAAGGCGGCCACCTGCTCTGCCGTATTGGCTACGCCGCCCAGGTAGTTGTTGACCATATTGTAGCTGGCCTCCGTCAGATAGCCCCGCTCCACATACTCCGTGTCGTACAGGCGCTCCGTGGCCACATAGGGCGAATGTCCCTGGTAGCTCACATGGAATCCAAAGTAGGGAGTATCCGGGTCCCGGTTTTCGTACAGCTCCAGCACACCGGGGAAAAAGACACTGTCCGGTGCATATTCGGCGTCGGTACGGCTGCTGTAAAAATTCTCGGAGAAATAATACTGGTCAAAGCCCAGATTCTGATTGACATTCTGACGGTCATAATACCAGTCGTGGCCGGGGTGGGACCCCTCGGTGACATAACCCTGTCGGGCAAAATACCGGACGAAGGACTCCGTCGGATGGCCGTAGTCCGGCTGCGGATAGGTGTATCCTGTCAGGAAGCTGCGCTCACTGTTGATGGTGCCGCCACCCAGGGTGTCCACCAGCAGCGTCCCGTGACAGCTTTCAGCCCAAATATCCCGCAGCGCCGCATAGGGATCGGCCTGCAGCCCCGTTGGTTCCAGCACCGACAGATCGGAAAAGCTCTCCAGCATAACAGCAATCACATTGACCTTGGTATCAATATCTCCCTCCGGGTATTGGGCCAGCAGTTCCTGGGCCCGCTCCTTGGAATAGTGCTCCGGCGGGTCCGGCAGCACATCGACAATGGAGTGAACAAAGGTGTAGAAAAAGCCGTAGGAAGCGGCCTTCTCTTTGGGTACCCACTCATTGAACAATTCCAAATTGTGAAAGCTGCTGTATAGTTTATCGTCCCGGTACCACAGCTGAAAGGCGCCCACACTGACGGCCACCGTCAGCACCAACCCCAGCGCAGTCCAGCGCCGCCGCAGCCGCCAGCGGCACAGGAGCCACAGAACCACCGTGCCCACAATACTGAGCAGGATCACCTTCCGGAACAGGGGCTGCAATTCAATATTGTATTGCCCGGCAATGGCCGCCGCCGGTCCCAGCAGCGTTAAATCCTCGAAGGCCAGATAGTCATCCCGGAAAATCACCTTGTAATAGTTGGCCATGGTGGCAGCATGAACCAGCAGTGACGACAGGGCAAAGGCCGCCCAGGCCCGATTGGTGAGAAAAAAGAAGAAGGCCATCAGCAGCGCCACCACCAGCAGGTTCAGCGCCGCCAGTCCAGGAATGGCAAAATAGCTCATGAGCCGCGGCCGTACAAAGTACAGTGACCCGATGAGCAGCCCTGTACAGGTGAGATACAAAACGCCCACCGCCAGCGCCAGCAACGTGAGGGCTGTCAGCAGCCACCGTCTGCGGGGCGGCGTATCCGGGCGGCAGGGGTCTAAAAACGCCCGGAAGCGTTTATATGCGTCGATGGCTTTTCCCATGGTGTTCCTCCGTTTGGTAATTTGCGCAAAAGTACCGGGGGTGCTGCATCACAGCACCCCCGGATGAAATTGATCCATCAATAAATAACCTGGAAGTCGGCGATCAGAACTTCACCCGCTCGGCCAGCCAGTTTTTGACCTCGGAAATGGGTACGCGCACCTGGTCCATGGTGTCGCGGTCGCGGATGGTGACACAGTGATCCGCCGGAGTCTTGTCGTCGCCCACGGTCTGGAAGTCCACGGTGATGCAGTAGGGCGTACCGATCTCATCCTCGCGGCGGTAGCGCTTGCCGATGGAACCAGCGTCGTCGAAGTCCACCATAAAGTCCTTTTGCAGCTCGTGGTACAGCTCCTCGGCGGCGGGGGTCAGCTTCTTGGACAGGGGCAGGACGGCGGCCTTGAAGGGCGCCAGGGCCGGGTGGAAGTGCATGACCACACGAATATCGTCGTTGCCGTTCTTGTCCTGGCCCACAACCTCCTCGTCGTAGGCCTCCACCAGGAAAGCCAGGGTCACGCGGTCGGCGCCCAGAGAGGGCTCCACCACATAGGGGATAAACCGCTCGTTCTTCTCCTGGTTGAAGTAGGTCATATCCTTGCCGGAAGTGGTCTGGTGCTGGGTCAGGTCGTAGTCGGTCCGGTCGGCCACGCCCCACAGCTCGCCCCAGCCAAAGGGGAACAGGAACTCAAAGTCCGTGGTAGCCTTGGAATAGAAGCACAGCTCCTCGGGGTCGTGGTCACGGAGGCGCAGATTCCCCTCCTTCATGTTGAGGCTCAGGAGCCAGTCGCGGCAGAAGCCTCTCCAATACTGGAACCACTCCAGATCGGTGCCGGGCTCACAGAAGAACTCCAGCTCCATCTGCTCGAACTCGCGGGTCCGGAACGTAAAGTTGCCGGGGGTGATCTCGTTGCGGAAGGATTTGCCCACCTGGCACACGCCGAAGGGCAGCTTGCGGCGGGTGGTGCGGACAATGTTCTGGAAGTTGACGAAAATGCCCTGGGCCGTCTCGGGGCGCAGATAGACCGTGTTCTTGGCGTCCTCGGTGACGCCCTGGAAGGTCTTGAACATCAGATTGAACTGACGGATATCGGTAAAGTTATGCTTGCCGCAGGTGGGGCAGGGAATGTTGTTGGATTCGATGAAGTCCTTCATCTCCGCCTGGGAGAAGGCGTCGATGGGCTTCTCCAGGGTCACGCCGTTTTCAGCAGCCCAATCCTCAATGAGCTTGTCGGCGCGGAAGCGCTCCTTGCACTCCTTGCAGTCCATGAGGGGATCGGCGAAGCCGCCCAAATGGCCGGAGGCCACCCACGTCTGGGGGTTCATCAGAATGGCGGAATCCAGACCCACGTTGTAGGGGTTTTCCTGAACGAACTTCTTCCACCAGGCCTTCTTGACGTTGTTTTTCAGCTCCACGCCCAGGGGGCCGTAATCCCAGGTATTGGCCAGGCCGCCATAGATCTCGGAACCGGAGAACACAAAGCCGCGGCCCTTGCACAGGGCAACGATCTTGTCCATGGTCTTTTCGGTGTTTTTCAGCATTTTCAAAGCCTCCGTAATGCGGCAGAGGAACGACACTTGGCAACAATGACGCGCCCCGCCGGTGATATAACAGTATCATTATATCCCCTCACCCCGGATTGTCAACCAAAAGCGGCGGTTTCCCTTTTATTTTTCGGAAGTTTATGGTATATTTGTTCATAGCTTTGCAGTAAACTATAGTGTAATGACTCTGCACACCCAAAGGAGCATCCCATGAAAACCATTTCCCGTGTCATCTTCTCCGCAATTCTTTTGGTACTGACGGGACTGCTGCTGGCCATCGGCGCCGCGGCTCCCGCCCCCATGTTTGACTGCTACCAGGAATTTTCCCAAAAAGCCCTGTCGGTTCTGTCTGGGCTCACCGGCGTGGTCCCCTTTGCCGTGTGGGAAGTGCTGGCGCTGCTGCTGATTCTCTGGGCTATCTATACGCTGATTGAGTGTCTGCGTCGGGGCCGGGTCCTCCGGTGGCTGTCCGGCGTTCTGGTCACCGTCTGCACCCTGGTACTGCTGTTTGTGGCATTGTGGGGGCTGAACCACTTTGGCCCCACGGTGGGAGAGCGTATGGGGCTGAAAACCCGTCCCTATTCGGTGGACGAGGTCTACAATGCCGCCCTCTGGTATGCGGAACAGGCCAACACCCTGGCCGCCCAGATGCCGTCCGACAGTCAGAACGTCACCCAATTTTCCGACTTCTCCACCCTGGCCAAAGCGGCCGGCAAGGGTTACGCCGCTCTGTCCCGGCAGTACGACTGCTTTACGGAAGCCGGAGCCACGGTTAAAAAGCTAACGGCCTGGCCCCTGTACTCCTATTCCGGCATTACCGGTATCTTTATTCCCTTCACCGGCGAGAGCAATGTAAATCCCGATACCTATGCCGCTTCCCTGCCCTTTACCATGTGCCACGAGCTGGCCCACCGTCAGGGCTATGCCGCCGAGAACGACGCCAACTTCTGCGCGTATCTGGCCTGCATGGCATCAGACAATGTGGAATTTCGCTATTCCGGCGCCTACTCGGCCTTTGTCTACTGTTATAACGCCCTCCACAGCGCCGACCGGGAGTTGGCTGCTCAGGTGTGGGAAACAGCCTCGAAACAGGTGCGGGCCGACTGCGCCGCCGCCAACACCCATTACGCCCAATATGAAGGTAAAGTCCAGGAGGTGGCCCAGGAGGCCAACGATGCCTATCTGAAAGCCTTCGACCAGGAAGATGGCGTTCAGTCCTACGGGGCCGTCGCCGACTATCTCATTGCCCTGTATCTGTCACAAAAAACCGCGTAAAAATTTTTTAAAAAACCTATTGACTTTTTCACAGCCCCGGGATATAATAATGGGGCGCTGGACGATTAGCTCAGCTGGTAGAGCATTCGCTTGACGTGCGAAGGGTCAGCGGTTCGAGTCCGTTATCGTCCACCAAAGAGGCAGGAGATATCCTGCCTCTTTTCTTTTTTACTGAAAAGGTTCATCCGCTGACCCTTCGCTATTTCAATCACCCCGCCGCAGCGGGAACCGGGCCGCAGGCCCCGGTTCGGTCAGCGGTTCGAGTCCGTTATCGTTTACCTAAGAAACCCGGTTTATGTATCAAGCATAAACCGGGTTTCTCAACAGGTTGAACCGGGCGTGCCGCCAACGGCACGCCCGGTTGTGATTGGGGCAACTCAGCCCTTTTTATAGCCGCACTTGGGGCAAACACCCTTTTCGTTCAGGGCAATGCCGCACAGGGGGCAGCGGTCAATCTGATTGTGGGTGTCAAACTCAGCGGACGCCGCATTGACGCCGCTGGTAAAGGTGATCTTGGCAATGTTCAGCTTATCTTTCAGCAGATCATAGACGATCTTGATCATGCCCTCCACGGTCATGGTCTCCTTGGTAACCACCAGACGACATTCGGGGTAAGCCTTGGCCAGTGCCGTCTCAAAGGCGGGGCCCTTCATCTGGTTCTGGGGCGCACCGTTGCGGATCCCCTGCTTCTCATAGACGTCCAGAATGGCGGGCAGCAGAGGATCATCCTCCCGGAGAATCAGCGCGTGATCAAAATTCTTCAGCACCGACCAGGCCGTCTTCTGAATCTCGTTACAGGGGAACACCATATTGACGCCGGGCTCCACGGTGTCCTCTACTTCGATGGTCAGCACGCCGGTGTGGCCGTGCAGGTACTGGGCTTCCCCTTTAAAGCCGTAAAATCTGTGGGCGTACTGCAAATCCAATGTGGTAATACTTCTCATGGTAAATTCCTCCTGTTTGCATTGTTTTGTAACCGGTATGCCCCATGCTGCGGCCAGCACCGGCTGTCTTGCTTTTAATTTTAGTAATTAGAATTATTCTAATTACTGATTACAGGATACTACAGATTGGGTTCTTTGTCAATCCCCTGTTGTGCAAAAAGTGGCCCACAGTCGGTATTTGTACCATTTTTATATAAAGTACACAAAAACCATTCGGTAGTTTTTACTTGACATTTGATATAATACCGTATATATTTATGGTAATCAAGATTACCAAAGGCGGTGACTCCTTGAAGCCACTTCGTAAAATCCGTTACATTGAGATCACCAGTGAGATTCTACAGCAAGAGGGCATTGAGAGTGTCACCATCCGCAAAGTCGCCGAACGGGCCGGATGTACCAGCGCCGTGCTCTACAAACATTTCGAAAACAAGGAACACCTGATTATGCTGGCTTCCGTGCGGTTTCTCGAACCGTACATTATTGAGTTTATCAGGTTGTCCTCCCGGGAGGATTTGTCCTCTATCCAGATCGATCTTCTGTTATGGAAATGCTTCATCGAGGAAGCCTTCCGCAACAAGCCCTATTATGAGCTGATGTTTTTCAGCGACCATCGGGATATGCTGGAAGATTGCGTCTACGAATATTATCAGATGTTCCCCGAGGTCCAACGGCGGTTTGATGGTTTTTCCGCCAGCATTATTTTCAGCAACAATTTACAGGAGCGCGAACTGCTTCGCCTGCGGCGGGCCGCCCATGCCGGCGTCCTGTCCCTGGAGGACGCGACCCTGTTGAGCCGCCTGACTGTGGCCGTATTCAACGGCATTTTCACCCAGTATTCCGGCGTCACCATGACCGACAGCCAAATCCGGTCCGCTGCCGAGGAATGCTATCAATTGATTTATACTCTGTTCCAGCGGTTTTTGCCCGCCGGCGTGCCCTTGGACGCCACCCCCTGACCTGTGCGAAATACTGGTACCCCGCGTATCAGTATTTCCTTTTTACCCTAAAAAGTAATCAAGATTACCCTTGTGATTACCCTCGCTGAATTCCATATCCACAACTATTTAGGAGGAACGCATCATGACGAGAAAAGAGCAGCAGGCCATCCGCGACGCTGAGATCGTGGAGCTGATCCACAAGAATACCCTGCGCATTCTGGAGGAAATCGGTATCGCTTTTCTGTCCGAGCACGCCTTGGAGCTGCTGCGCAGCAAGGGTGTCCGTGTAGAGGGCAACCGTGCGTACTTCACCGAGCAGCAGGTTATGGACGCTCTGGCCGTGGCCAAGAAGGACTTTGTGGTTCGTGCCCGCAACAGCAAGTACGACGTAAAGATGAACACCGAGGACATCTATATGACCCCCGGTTACGGCAGCCCCTCCGTGGTGGAGACCGACGGCACCGTTCGCCCCGCTACCTTTGATGACTTCCTGAAGCTGGCCGTCATCGTCCAGCAGAGTGAGGAGTTCGCCATCAACGGCGGTATCCTGGCCCAACCCTCCGACATCGAAGCAGAAATCTCCGCCGAGGCCATGGTGTACGCCACCCTCTGCCGTTCCGACAAGGCGCTGTTCTCTGTCTGCGGCGGCAAGGTCCAGGCCGAAAACATTATGAAGATGATGCGCATTGTCTTCGACGGCGACATCACCGAAATCCCCTGTACCTTTAACCTGATCTCTCCCCTGAGCCCTCTGGGCGTCACCGAAGCCACCATCGATACCATTGACGTCTGCGCCCTCAACGGTCAGCCGTTGGTTATCGCCCCCGGCAACATGGCCGGCGCTACAGGCCCCATCTCCCTGGCCGGCAACGTGTCCCAGGCCAACGCCGAATTCCTGGGCATCAACGTCTACGCCCAGATGGTCCGTCCCGGCACCCCTGTGGTCTACGGCTTTGCTTCCACCGTCAGCGATATGAAGAATATGCAGGCTTCCAACGCCAGCCCCGGCTTCGTCAAGGAGGCCAAGTACGGTGCGTTGATGGCCAAAAAGTACGGCTTGGCCTGCCGCAGCGGCGGCGGTATGTCCGATGCTTCCGGTCTGACGGCCCAGGCCGGTGTGGAGAGCGCCATGAGCATGTTCGAGTCCTTCGCCGAGGGCGCCAACCTGATGATGCACGCCTGCGGCTCCCTGCACTCCTTCAACACCGTCAGCTTCGAGAAGTTCCTGCTGGATATTGAGACCTTCACCCGTATGAAGTACTACTTCTCCGATCTGCCCTGCGACGAAGACGCTTTGGCGTTCGACGCCATCAAGGAAGCCATTGAGGACGAAGGCGGCGTATACATCACCCTGGACCACACCTATGAGCGCTGCCGCATCGACCCCTGGTATCATCAGGTTTCCATCCACTCCAACACCAAGGGCGATCCCAACCAGGCCCTCTACGATTCCATCCACAAGCGCATGGACGCCCTGCTGAACTCTTATGAGTGCCCGGCTTTGGCCCCCGAGAAGCGCGCCGCCCTGGACGACATCATGCGTGGTCTGGGAATGAAGGACAGCGACATCGCCAAGGTCTGATGCTTCCCGATTGTTTTCCATAGGAATCCATACACCTCCAAACATACACACTCCAAGGACAGCGGCCATCCCGGCAACGGGGTGGCCGCTGTCCGCTTGACGAAACGTCCATTCCATCGTATGATGGAGCCATCCCATAGATACAAGGAGGTATTCCCATGCAATATGAACTGGCCGGCGGCGCCTTTCCCGTCGTGATCTGCACCCTTCAGGACGGCGAACAGATGATCACGGAAAAGGGCTCCATGGTCTGGATGACCCCCAATCTACAGATGGAAACGTCCGGCGGCGGCCTTGGCAAAATGTTTTCCCGTGCATTTTCCGGTGAGAGCATGTTCCAGAACATCTACACATCCAAGGGCCAAGGCACCATTGCCTTTGGCTCCAGCTTCCCCGGCCGTATCATGCCCCTGGAAATCGGTCCCGGTCGGGAGATGATTCTACAGAAAAACGCCTTTTTGGCATCGGAAGCCGGTGTGGAGCTGTCCATCCACTTCAGCAAAAAGCTGGGAGCCGGATTCTTTGGCGGCGAGGGCTTTATCATGCAGCGGCTCTCCGGCCATGGCATGGCCTTTGCCGAAATTGACGGCGAGCTGGTGGAGTACGATCTGGCGCCGGGTCAGCAGCTCATTGTAGACACGGGCAATGTGGCAGGCTTTACGCCCTCCGTCTCCATGGATATCCGGCAGGTACCGGGTCTGAAAAACAAATTCCTGGGCGGTGAGGGCCTGTTCAATACCCTTTTAACCGGCCCAGGCAAGGTGTGGCTCCAGACCATGCCCATTTCCAATGTGGCCATGGCCATCCGTCCCTTTATCCCCACCGGCAACGGATGACCGCCGCAGCTTCATAAGACTGACAAACAGCCGGGACCAGACGCCCAAACGTCCGGTCCCGGCTGTTGTTTCACCGTCTATATTGCTGGAATATTGGATACCCTATAATGTTGAAAAAATGAAGCATTTATTCTGTGCAAAACTCCGGGGCGGCTCTGGCCGGTTTATGTGCGTTTCCCCGGTTGACCGTGTGTTTTTTGAGTGTATCGGACTTGCCCTTTTGATACATAACTGGTAGAATAGAACCGTATTTTACCGTGTGGGAGGCGCAAACGTGGTATTTTCTTCGATTGAATTTCTCTTTGTCTTTCTGCCGGTGGTGCTGCTGCTGTACTTCAATCCCCTGACTCGCAGCCGCACCTACCGCAATGTGGTCCTGTTGGCTGCCAGCCTGTTTTTCTACGCCTGGGGCGAACCGGTTTTCGTCTTTCTGATGATCCTCTCCATCATCATGACGTGGCTGGTAGGCGTGAAAATGGATGCCGCCGCATCCAATCGCAAAAAGCCATGGCTCACCTTGGGCATTGGCCTCCATGTGCTGCTGCTGGTGGTGTTCAAGTATCTGACCTTCCTGTGGCAGCAGTTGGGACTGCTGCTCCATATGGACACCGGGGCCATCGATATTGCCCTGCCCATCGGTATTTCCTTTTTCACTTTCCAGCTCATGAGCTATCTGTTTGACGTGTACTACGGCAAAAGCGCCGTGCAGAAAAATGTCTTTTGGCTGGGACTGTATGTGTCCCTGTTTCCCCAACTGATCGCCGGTCCCATTGTCCGCTATGAACAAATTGCCGATGAAATTCTCCACCGCAAGGAGACACGGTCCGATTTCTCTGCGGGTATGACCCGGTTTATTTTCGGTCTGGCAAAAAAATTGCTGCTGGCCAACTATATGGCCCAGATTGCCGATAACACCTTTCTGTTATCGTCTCTGCTGCCCATCTCCGTAGCATCGGCCTGGCTGGGAGCCATCGCCTACGCCCTGCAAATCTACTTCGATTTCTCCGGCTATTCCGATATGGCCATCGGTCTGGGCCGCATGTTTGGCTTCCATTTTGCCGAAAACTTTCACTATCCCTATGTGGCCAACAGCATTACGGACTTCTGGCGGCGCTGGCACATCTCTCTCAGCTCCTGGTTCCGCGATTACGTCTATATCCCCCTGGGCGGCAACCGGGTCTCCCGCCGCCGTCAGTTGTTCAACATCTTTGTGGTCTGGGCCCTCACAGGTATCTGGCACGGCGCGAACTGGACCTTTGTGGCCTGGGGCCTGTTCTACTTTGTTCTGCTGATGGCGGAGAAGACCTTCGGCTTCGCAAAAAAACTGGGTATTTTCTCCCATCTGTATGTGTGGCTGATGGTGCTGCTGGGCTGGGTTCTGTTCCGGGCCGAGAGCATCGGCGCCGCCCTGCGGTATATGGGACAGATGTTTGGCCATGTCACCGCCGGGTTCACCGACGAGACCTTCTGGACGTACCTGAGCAGCTGCAAGTATGTTCTGCCGGTGGCCCTGTTCTTCTGCCTGCCGGTATATCCCTTCGTGAAACGGCATCTGCCCGCCGTAGCCGCCGATCTGGTGACCGCCGTGGTACTGCTGGCAGCCGCGGCCCTGTCCCTGCTGTCGGTGGTAGGCACCACGTACAATCCCTTTATCTACTTCAACTTCTAAGGAGGCAGTCATGGCAAAGAAACCGTTTACATCCATCATTTCCTGGCTGTTTCTGGTGATGGTGCTGTTGGCCTTTTGTTCCATCGCCGCCCGGGCCATCATTAAGGAAGTTCTGATCGATGGGTTGGGCATGGACAATGCCCTGACCCAAAAGGCATTCCCCGCCGGTGACGGCGGCGGCAAGGTCCAGGTCACCGGCGACGACGGTTCCACCGACTGGTCTTTGACCTATCCATTTCAGGAGCAATCGGCCACCGTCCAGGTGTCCTTTCTCCAGGAATTAAAAAACCGTGTGACCGAAGCCGAAACGGCGCTGACCGACTATTGCAAGCAGATGCTCCCCTATTATGACACCCTGGTGACCCAGACCAGCGCTATGCAAGAAAAAATCGGTTGGAATATTACAGCCTATCCCGAGTATAACGCCATTGCCCAGGTCACCGGCGATTACTATGCCACCGTGCTGGAAAAACAGGATATGACCGAGAACATTCGGTCCGTTTCCCTGCTGCAAGACTACTGTGAATCTTTGGGTGCCGGGTTCCTCTATGTCCAGGCCCCCTATAAGATCTGCAAGTATACCGACAACGTAGTGGGCGACTTCTCCAACGAGAATGCCGACGCGCTGGTAAGCGGTTTGCAGCAGGCGGGCGTCTCCTATATTGATATGCGGGAGGAAATCCACAACGCAGGCTTTGATCACCACAGTCTGTTCTTTGTCACCGACAGTCATTGGAAACCCCGGACAGGCCTCTGGGCCACCGGCGTCATTGCCCAGCGGCTCAACAACCTGTACGGCTGCAACATCCCACTGACGTACTTTGAACAGGACCAGTACACGGCTCAGGTCTATGAAGACTGGTTTCTTGGCTCCCAGGGCAAGCGACTGACGCTGGCCCGGGCTAATCCGGAGGATATTGAACTGCTCTACCCCACCTATCCCACGGACCTGCGGTTCTACGCCCCGGCTCTGGGGGTGGACCTGACGGGCGATTTTTCCGTGGTCTATGATATGAAGCACATTGAAACAAAGAACTATATGTATCTGACACCCTATTCGGCCTACGCCCACAGTGATTCCGCCGTGGTCCGGTATGAAAACCATCTGGCGCCCAACGATACAAAAATTCTTTTGATCAAGGATTCCTTTGCCAATGTGGTGGCCCCGTTCCTGTCCCAGGGTGTGGCTCAGCTGGACCTATTGGATCTGCGGTACTTCAACGGCAGCGTGGAAACGTATATTGCCGAAACCCAGCCCGACGTGGTCATGGTCCTGTACAACCCCGGCAACCTCAAGGAAATTGACTGGGATACGCACCTGAGCACCTTTGACTTCCGGTAAGCACAAGAACCCCCGGCCTGCCGTCCGCAGACCGGGGGTATAATTTTGTTTTTACTGGTTGTCAATGTGGCGCAGCAGACCAACACAGCCCTCCAGCACGTCTTCCCAGGTGGCCTGGAAATCCCCTGTATACCAGGGGTCCGCCACCTGACCGGGTCGGTCGGTGAAGTCCAGCAGCAGATGAATTTTCCCGTCAGGATCACCGCCGCACATCCGCTGCATATTGCGGAAATTGGCCTGATCCATGCCGATCAAATAGTCATACTGGGCATAGTCGGCCTTGCGCAGCTGCCGGGCCGTCTTGCCGGTGCAGTCAATGCCGTGGGCGGCCAGCATCCGCCGGGCCGGTGGATAGACCGGGTTTCCGATTTCCTCCGTGCTGGTGGCCGCTGAGGCAATGGAGAATTCCTCCGCCCGTCCGGCCTTGCGCACCAGGTCTTTCATCACAAATTCCGCCATGGGGCTGCGGCAAATATTGCCGTGACATACAAACAGTATTTTAATCACTTGTGAAAACTCCTTGAACGTGTTAATATAACCGGCTTTTCGTCTGGTTTGCATCCTCTTTCCTCTCAGCTGCTTTTAAACTGATATGGGCATAAGGAGCAAAGCGGGAATGCTGGGGCAAGAAATTATTCGACGGTGTCGTACACTCCGGCATTGTATAACGCCTGACACAACTGAGCACGGGTCAGAGGAGTATCGGGGCTGAACGTACCAGCATTGTCAACGCCGGCGAAGAAGTCGTAGTTTCTGGCATTGACGATAGCCTTCTGAACCATCGTAGACAAATGGGAGACAGTGTCGAGTTCGTCAGGGTGGTCGTTCATATAGTCTGTGGCAAATTCGACGGTGTACGCACGGATTTTATCAGCATCGGGGAATTCGTCGATGGTGTTAATGAATGTTCCGTTGATATAGTGTGCGGCTCTATTCCTAGCCACGATATCACGGTAACTGTGACCTTCGTTATCAAGAGCAGACCATCTGCCGCCAGCCAAACACCATGCGGCACCGGCACGGGTGACGGTGAGGGGAGACCATGCGTTCTGTCCATTTTCAGTCCAGAGGTCACCGTCATAGTTGCAGATACGGTCGAGGATAGTCCACAACTGCTGATAGGTCAGCGGGTCATTGGGGCCGAACTTGCCGTTGCCATAGCCGGCGAGGATGCCGTTGTCAGCCATGGTCATGACTGCGTCATAGTACCATGCACCGGGCTGTACGTCGGTAAAGTTGCTGGAATAAGTGCCCGGAAGTGCTGGGGGTGCTGGGCTGTTCCGCAGGCTGTTCAACAGGCTTGGAAGGCTGTTCTGTGGGCTGTTCGATAGGCTGGCTTGGCTGAGTGCTTTCGCCGTCGGTCGTATCGTAATGTGCCCAGCAGGTGTAGGTTTCGTCCGTCCACACGCCAAAATCATAGACGTCGACAATCTTTCCATCGGGGATGTCAATATAGTCCAAAATTTCCTTGTCACTGTTCCGACTTACGGTCAGCAGAATGGTTGTGCCATCGGGCCACTTAAAGTCTTCAATGGCTGTGTACCAATGACCTTCCGCAGAGATTTCCTCTACCATGTCATAGATTTCCATGACCACGTCGTACTTGGAGTAGTCGAAGTTATCGTTACTGCCGGTCTTACCGTTCAGACCGTTGGTGCTGTCGGGGTCAGTCGCCAGAGCAGCCAGCCCAGGAGCGGATGGGCCGTCTTTGTCCGCCGCACAGGCAGCGGGGGCCATGCTTGCCAGCAGGACAGCAGTCATCAGAGTAATCAGCAGTCGCTTGATCTTTCTCATGTGTTTCCCCTCCTTGCAAATGAAAAGCAGAAATGTTTACCCTTATTATATCATGAATTAGTATGCTCTGCAACGCTCCGAAGCGCCCAAATACTGAACATTTCAGCCCGTTGAAAGTGGGGTAAATCGGGGGAGATAGTAACACACTAATAACACGGTTTTATATCTAATTTGCGAAGTGTAAGCTGCTCCAGTCAGTACCGCTTTTTAACTTGTTACATTTGTAAATTTGATGCTACAACGTCCATAAAGCAAAAATTTCCCCCCCCTCTCACGATAAAAATATCCTGTGAGGGGGGGGATCAATTTTTTTCCAGCACCCCCGCCAATCCGGTGGGGGTGCTTATTGCTATTTGTTCTGGCCCTTGGCCAGCTCATACGCCCGATATGCCATGAGCGCGGCTTGGTATCTTGGGATTAGCTGCATGGGGGCGCTACTGTCAGTGATCCCGGCGGCTTTGGCTTCCTTCAGCTCCTTCTTGGCCCAGTCGGGGACGGGCAGGGTAGCGGTGTAGGCGTTCAGCGCGTCATAGATTTCTTTTCCGGTCATAGTCTCCTCCTGTTCCTGCTCCGGACGCTGCAAGCCGAAGCCGTCAATAATACTCATGGCGATGGCCTCGACGATATCCGACTGTTTGGCTGCATATACAGCCATATCGTCGGCATCATCAATAAAGCAAATCTCAAGCAGGGCCGAAGATGCACCGGCCTTCCGGGCCTGGTTGATGACCGCCCAGTTGTTCCGCTTTACGCCCCGGTTGGTAAGACCGACGGCGGAGATGGCCGCCACCATGGCCTGCTCCACAGCGGTGGAGGGTTCGGCGGTGGTGACGTAAATCTCCGTACCCTTGGTTTTGCCGTCGGCGGTGGAAGCCTTGGCGGCGTTGAAATGGATCTCCAACACATAGTCATACCGGGCGAACTGGGCCGTTTTGGTCAACTGCCCCGCCGTGTAATCGGCGTAGGCGTTGCGGCTTGTGGGATAGGTGTCCACGTCGCAGCAGCTCTCAAGGGCCTGGGCCAGAGCGGCCACCACCTTGCGGGTCTCGGTAGCCTCCTGGAAGCCATTGCCCACAGCGCCGGGGTCACCGGCGCCATGGCCTGCAATCAACAGCAGTTTCATTTTTCGCTGTCACCTCCGGTCAGCTTATCCCCGGCGGCGTCCACGGCATCCTTGCCGTTGGCCATGAGCTTTACCAGCCAGGCCGGGATGGGTGCGCCCATGCGCTGGGCATTCTCGGCAATGCTGCCCAGCTCGGTAATGGCGTACCACACCAGCACCAAAGGCAGCAGCAAGCCGATCTCCGGCAGGGCAATCTCCACCATGGGCAGCTGCTCCATGATGATAGACAGTAAACCATCGGCAAAGGCGGCAATGATGACCACCACCACCTCGCCCATCTTATGCCAGATACCCTCCCGGGCCGTATGACTGGCCCATTCACCGTTTTTCATGGCGGCAGCGGTGCCGGTGGCGTAATCCAGGGCCATCAGCACCACCCAGGCTGCCACCAGCCAGCCCAGCCAGCCCCAGAAAGCCGAGAATGCTCCTAGTGCAGCAGCAAGTCCGGCTTTGACTGCCAGCATCCAATCAAATTCCATATGGTCCTCCTTTGTGGATGGGGCCGGTGACCCGGCCCCGGTTGGTCAGCTGTTAAACAGGACAATGGCACGGAACTTTTCGCGGTTGCCTTCGGCAAAGGCCGCGCACAGCGCCTTGTAGTTGCGGTCGATGATCTTGCCGACCTCGTCGTACTCCTTGGCCTGACCGGCAGCGTCCAGGGCCTCCCACTTGACCTTGGCGGCGGGGACGTCGATCTCCGACAGGGCCTTGTACTGGTGCTGGGGATTACCCTTGATGCCCTCCACAAAGAGGTTGGGCGCGATCTCCATGTCGCCGGTCAGGTTGTCGCCGTCGGTGCGCTCCTCGTTCGCACACTGCCAGATGGTCCACAGATAGTTTTTCAGCATAGTTTTTTCTCCTTTCATTTTTCGGCGTATTCGCCGTTGCTGATTTATGTATAGTGCGGCTTCTCGCCGCCTTCGACTGCATAGCGCAGCCAGTCGAATACAGGAATGAAAATCAGGCACAGGATGTACCAAAGCAGGGCATACTGGGCGCAGATTTGGCCCCATAGGTTGAGGGGCAGGTGGGAATAATCCCAGACGCCCAGGCCCAGCCAGGTATTGAGGATCAGCCCGGCCACCAACTCCGTGGCGGTAATGGCCACAGTGCAGATAGCAGCCTGGAGCATCAAGGGCATTTCCCAGGGTAGCTCCGCGCCAAACCGCTCCAGGGGGATGGACAGGAGGATGGCCAGCACCAGCATGGTCCAACTGATCCGCTCTGGGTGGCCGGTGATGGACTTGTAGCCCACCTCCATCAAGAAGTACACCGTACCGCCCCAGCTCCAGAGGAGCATGGACAGGACCCGATTACCCCACCGTGTCATAGTCCACCTCGATGGCCGCCAGGGCTTCCAGGCTTTCGGCGTCCCGCATAGCCACCTCCTGGGTCTGCTGGTAGGCCACCAGGGCCGTGACGCGGGCATCGATGGCAAAGGCCAGCTTACCCAGTTCTTCCGTGGTCCACTCCTTGCACACCTGGCCGGTGCTGTTCCATGTCAGCGTGTACGGCGTGGAGGTCTGCTGTGCCAGCGTGGCCGACAGGATCTTGCCGGTGAGCTGCTGCTGTTTCTCTGCGGTAATGGAATACCGCTCGCCGTCGGTCCACTGTATGGGATGGGACTCTAGGTACGCTGCCAGGTCGGTTTTGCTCCGCTGGATACGTTCGGCTTTGATTGCTTCCAGAGGACGGGTATCCGGCACATCCTCCACCGTGACTTCGCCGTTGTACGCCTCGGCTTTCGCCGCCGCAAGGTTTTCCTCCAACATGTCATCGGAGCATAGGATGGATTTGTCCTGCAAGTATGTTACAGGCTCTTGTGCTCCGTCAGTAGTAACAGCAAATTGATAGACAATACGTTTCATAGACAGCCTCCTATTCGTCTGCGGTTTTGGTATACCGGATTAGCACGTTAGCCGTTGCGCTACTGCGATCACGAGCCGCATAGATTGTTACGTTGGTAGGGTCTACCAGGACATCGATGACATCATCCATAGACGATCCTCCACCATAATTCAGAGTGGGAATGTTCTTCTTATCAGAGGTAGAACCGCTCACAGAAACAATGGTTTCTATATCTGCGATTTTATGGGCGACACGACTCGTTGTAGCGTTGGGCAATCTGCCAAAACTGATAATTTTTTCGTAAACTGGCTTATTATTTAATAGGTCGGCTGTTTTGTACTCTCTGCCTGGAACTAATTCCGGGTTAACGTACTTCCAGGCATCAAATTTAGCGCCGTCATAGCCTCGGATAAACCAGAGCATCTGACTGATACCGCCGGGAGCGTAACAACAAAATACCTGCACTAGCCGATAATCATGCTTTAGCACAAGTAGTGCGCCAATAAGACAGTTCTTCCGCACTCAGCAGGCCATTTTCCGCCAGATGCTCCAGCATCCGAACTGCCAGCCGATACTGCAATTCTTTCTTTGCATCGATCATCTTTCCACCTCAAAATAGCTCTCCGGCTTTTTCTCCCGCAGGAACTTTGTCACTTCCCGCAGGCTGCCAGTCCTCCGCATTTCCGGCAATGCCTCCCTCACAGCCTGGGCGTATCTGCGCCCACGGCAGGCCCGTTCATCCAAAATGGCGATGACACAGGTATCGCTTTCCGTGCGGATGGCCCGTCCAAAGCCCTGGCGCAGCTTGATCTGCATCTCCGGTACAGCTACCTCACGGATGAATGCGCGAAGGGAAGAATACTTCTCCAATTCCCGATCCTTCCGGGCATCCGGATAGGCGAAAGGCAGGCGTGGGATCACCAGCAGGGATACGCAGTCACCGGGGAAATCAAAGCCCTCCCATGCCGCGCCGGTGGCCAGCAACACCGATCCCGGCGTGTGCCGGAACTGTTCAATGATGTGGGGCGCGTTGCGGCCCAGCGTCAGCAGTGGGAATGGAAGGGATGCCTCCCGCAGCCGCTCCTTCACAGCCGACATGGCTGCGTAGGACGTAAAGAGCGCCAGCGCGTGACCGGAAGCTGCGTTAATGAGTCCGACGAGCTCGGCAGTCAACTCATCAAAGTACACATCCGTGTTCTCCGCCCTCTGGCGGGGCGGGATTTGCGGAAGGTAGAGCAGGCAGTTGTTCCGGTAGTCAAAGGGGGATGGAGAAACGGATTCCATGACACGGTGTCCCTTCTCCAATCCCGCCTGTGTTTTGAAACGGCGAAAATCGCTGCCCACCGCCATGGTGCCGGAGGTCAGAACAAACGCCTGATCCGGCTGCCACAGGATCTTTTTCATCCGCTGCGTGATATCACCGGCCGCGGCGCACAGCATGGCGCCGCCTGTGCTGACATCTTCGGCAGTGTAAAAAATCATATCTGTCTGGGGACTGGTGAACAGCTTGACCGCGTCCAGTACCGTATTCAGCTGGCAGCTTCCCAGCGGGGAGAGCACGCTGCCGATCTGCCGCTGGATGATGGGCAATGTGCGGGATGGTGCGGTCAGCAATCGCAAACAGGCTTCCACCGGCTCCGCTTCCTCTCTGGACTGTGCCAGCTTGCACAGCAAAGGGCCGGTGCTGTCCTCCAGCATTTCTGCCGCCAGTAAGTACCGTTCCTCTTTTAGCTGAAGGATAAGGTTTCGTATCTCTTCGGCCGCCAACGTCACACCCAGCATCTGCTGTGCGGTCTCCGGGAGCTTATGGGCTTCATCCACGATGATGATGCCGTGCTCCGGGAAGATGGGGCGTTTTCCCTCGCTGTGGTGGATGGCGTCTGCCACCAGCAGATTATGATTGCAGATTTGAAACAGGAATTGACCTTTGTCACAGGTCTTGAGAAACCGCTGATAGCGGCAGTCCCTCTGCTTGCAGTCGCAGACCTGCGGTACGCAGACACGCTCCCGGTCATAGCCGCTGAGATGGGAAACGCCGTCCATGTCCAGCGTTTCCTTAAGAGTTCGGAGCGCTGCCAGCGCTTCCGGATTTTTCTTTGCAGGATATACCTGACGCAGCCGCCTGTCCAATCGCTCATCGCAGACATAATGGCTTTTGCCTTTGCGGATGACCGCTTTCAGTGGCTTGGTAAGAATCCCGTCCGCCATTAGGACACAGGACAGCAGCGGCAGATACTCCGTCAGCACCGCATTTTGCAGCGCGATACTGGAAGTGGAAATGATAATGGGGCGGACGATCTGCCCTGTTGGAAAAGCCGACGCTGCCGTGGCAGCCGCCAGATAGGCGTAGGTCTTGCCGATGCCCGTCCCGGCATCGCACAGGGCGATCCTCCCGCCCTGCATGGCGTCCAGCATCCGGTGACTCAATTGGATCTGCTCCGGGCGCTGTGTCATACCGTGGGCGGGAAGAAGATCCTGAAAAATATGGTCGATCAGTTTATGGGCTTTCAGCCTGTTATCGTTGGTATTCATCCGATAATTTCCTCTTTTCTGTCATGCTTTGTTTTCGTTTCCACCGTATTTGCAGCGCGCGCCCCGGTGAGAAAAGGGAACAATACGGACAAGGTCCGGCAAGACCTTCACGGGCGTATTTCCGGGATCTCTACTGCTTTCAATCCCGGAGCAGCCCAGCCTCTTCATGCTGGCCAGTGCATTGTGTCTCATTATCTGCCCGAACAGCGTCTCTGCGGGCGGCGCTGCCAACGCCGCCCCCGCGCAGGTAAAATCGCTCGCCACGAGAAGCTGCAAGGCTTCCCGTGGGTCGTGGCGCACACTGCGCGGATCGCTCTTCTGTCCGGGTGGTTATCCGTATTGCTGGTATGCAATTTTCAAGGAACAGCGAGGGGCGATTCGGAGCCCCTCACTGTCCTCCCGAAAATTGCGTTCGGTGAATACCTTTATTTCGAGGAATTTTCAAAAAACTTTTTGAGATCCCGCAGGATACGGTCTCTCCGCTTGATGACCGCCCGCTGGCTGACGCCCATTCTTTGGGCGTATTCCCGTGTAGACGCGCCGTCGAAGAACAGAGCGTTGATGAGTTCCCGGTCGGTATCCTTTAGTGACAGCAGCGCCAGCAAAAGGATCTGCTTCTGTTCTGCCAAATCCCGGAATTCCTCACGCTCCAGTGCCTCCGTTTCAGCACTGGGGGCCGTTTCCGCTCCGACATAGTCCGGCAAAAGCGCATCTTCCGCCATCTGCTCCAGAGAGAGCAGTTTTCCGGAGGACTGTTCCTCCATGATATAGCGTTCCCTGCGGTCTGCCTGAGAGTAGGCCAGATACACATCTTCCGGCACCACTACATCCATGCCGTCTACAGTGATGATATTGGTGATGACTTCGCCAGCCTCGTTTCGAACGCGCCGGTAGTTGCGTTCTTCCTGCCATTTTTTCATGATTCATGACTCCAATCTCAGATTTTTTTTGAAATGTCTGAGATGGGGTCACGGATATTTAGCGATATAGGGTTGCCAGCGTCTGCGCATTGTGTGCCTTTCCGCTTTTCAGCCAAAGAAAGGCGCAAAAAAGAGCCTTACACATAGCTGAAAAGCTACTTGTAAGGCTCCTAACTCAATGTTCCCATATTCGACGATGGGTGGCTGGTGCGCTTGACGAAGTCATATCAATTGGATTTTTAATTTATGCCTGAACATATCCCATAAAGGGGATGGGCGTGTGGATCAGGGGGTGAGCATCCGGTGTCAGCACCGTGATGCCGATCTGTTCGCCGCACTTGGGGCATTTGGCGATCAGGTCAGGGTGTTCCGCTCTGTGCAGCGCAAACAGCCTGTACTGAGACTGCTCCGCACCGCTGGGGATATCCGCGATACGGCCCTTGCCGCACAGCGGACAGCGCAGGGAATTGGTTTTTGACATAGCGCCTCGCTTTCTCTGTTCTCTTTTTTGAGAACAGCACATGAAAATTTTTTACAGCAGGTTATGGTTCTCCAACCGAATGCGCATGGCCTGCTTGGATACCTGAAAGATACCTGCCATATCCGTCACCAGCTGTTGATTTGTCCGTCCGGAGCGCAGCTGATAGAAGCAGCGCTTGACCTGCGGCAGCGGCAGCAGAAGGATAGAGCCCAGCAGGTTCGCCTGCACTTCCAATGTGTTGTCGCTCTCATCGCCGGAACGGAGCGCCGCGTTTTCGCCGGTCCCACTGAACTGTTTCTTATGGAGCAGCCAGTGCCCCAGCTCATGGGCGCAGGTAAAGCGCAGCCGCCCGGTAGATGCTTCCTCTTCGCAGAGAGAGCAGTCGATGAGGATGGTGCCGCCCTTGACGGGAAGAAGGTCATAGCGGTGGTTTTCCCGGTCATAGATCGCTGTGAGACCGTCGTCAAAGATGGTCTCGCCCAAAACCCGCCCATTATTCCGCAGATACTGATACTCCAGCACCAGCCCCTGTGCCTCGATGATGTCCTCAATGGGAATGGCTGTGGGAGGGCCGTAATAAAGTCTGAGGTCATAGGCGGTGATCACATCGCGGGCGATCCGCTCCAGCGCCTGTTCGCGGTAATATGCTTTTTTCATGCGTCTATTTCACCGCCCTCTTTGGATTTCTTTGCGCGCTGGGTGATCCGGTCGATAAATTCCTGCCACTCCTGGTCTGTGGCGTCTGCCTCCTTTGCCGTGCGGAGTGCGGCCCGGACGATCTCCCGATCCATGATGTAGTCCGGCAGGTCTGCGGATACCCGGTTATTCTGGGACTTGGCGGCAAGATCCAGCATCTGCTCGGTGTCCACCTTGCTCAGATGCAGTTCCTGCTCCAACCGTTCCAAATATGCGCGCGTCGGCGCCGGTCTGCGGTCGTTCTCAATGTTGCTCAGATAGACCGGCGACAAGTCCAGCTTTGCCGCCAGCGTGCGCAGGGACAATCCGATAGATTGCCGTTTCTCCCGAATGAAGCTGCCGAATGTCTGTTCCAAGTAACTCACCTCCTATCCGTGTTCTCTTCTCTGGAAACACTGTAGCCTCAGTATAGCAAACATTCGTTCGATTTGCAAGACATGAAAAAGATGGTGTTCCCCACAGGGAACACCATCCAGAAATTATTTCAGCCACGCTGCCATATCCCGCATTTCCTCCAACACCGTTAACGGGCTAATGATGCGGATCTTTCCTCCAAAAGTAAAGATCCAGCTGAAAAACGGAGGGCTTGGCGCGACCTCGACTGTGGCACGGAAATGCTGTTCATCTGCAGTTTCCGTCCGCACATTTTCACCGAAGCGGTCGATGACGCTGCGCATGACCTCATTATCGCACAGCAGCTCTACGGTACAGAGGTCGTCCGGGTACATCCCAAACACCTTGCGGACATACTCCGCCGGATCAAAGTCCGGTGTCTGGACTGCCGCCTGTTCCAGCGGTTCGACTGCCGTCATGCGGTCCACCCGAAATTGTGCAATCTTTCCGTGCTTTTCCGACCAGCCTACGGCATAGTAGCAGTCCCGATTCCAGATCATGGCGTAGGGGCTGAACCGATACTTGTATCCATCATGCTTGAGTATCTTTTCCTTTTTAGGCGTGTACTCAAAATACTGGAAGGTGATTTGCTGTTTCTTCTGGACGGCGTTGTGGATGGTATCCACATTGTAGTAGATGCTCTCATTCTCCGGCTTTGGAGTGCCGCCCATGTAAATGCGGCGGTTCAACTGCTCCGCCTGCGCTGTGCTGGTGAGATGGCCCAGCTTCTTGATGAGGGCGGTACTCTTTTTCTCCGTGATAAACCGGGAGGATTCCACCGCGTCCACCAGCAGTTTCAGCTCCGGCAGCTCGAAGAGCCCCTGGCCCACAAAGTATCTATTCTGACTGCTTTTGACGCAGACGATATCCATCCCGACATTCTGCAGCAGTTCGATGTCAGTGTAAACACTCTTGCGTCCGGCCTGAATGCCGTGCTGCTGCCAGAATGCGAGAATGTCTGTGACCGAGACCGGATGCTGTTCATCTGTATGCTGATGTAGGTATTGCCAGAGAAGCAGCAGTGCCTGCTGTGATTCGTTCTTCATGTGGTGGCTCCTTTGCTCTCTTTCCCCAAATTTCAGTCTCGACAGCGGTAAGAGAATAGCGGTCGCATTATACGACCGCTGTTCTCATTGCTATGTCATTTGCTCAGATAGCTGCGGTGCAGGAAGGTCACGATCTGAGCCCGGGAGCACTCATTGGCAGGTCCAAAGAGCCCGCTGCCAATGCCGCCGGTGATATCGTTTTGTGCGGCCCAGGCCACGGCGTCGGCATAGTAGCTGTCAGCGGCAATGTCACTGAACACACTGCTGCCGGATGCCTTGGGAGACCCGGCTGCGCGATAGAGGAAGGTCACGCTCTGACTGCGGGTGCAGGTGGCGTCGGGGCTGAACATGCCATTGCCGGTTCCCCCCGTGATGCCGTTCTCCAATGCCCAGGCCACCGCCTTGGCGTAGTAGGCGTCGGCGGGAACATCGGAAAGGTTGCTCAAGCCCTTGGGCTCAGGGGACCCGGCGGCCCGCCACAGGAAGGTGACGATCTGGCTGCGGGTGCAGGAAGCGTCCGGAGAGAAGGTGGTGTCGGAGGTGCCGCCGGTGATGCCCCGGGCGGAGGCGAAGGCAACTGCGTCGCCGGCCCAGTGGCTTGCGGGTACATCGGAGAATTTCTTGGCGTTGTCCATGACCTTCACAGTGGCGGAGCCATCCAGGGTCAGCGCCACGCCGGTTTTGGTGGGAATGGAGGTCTTGACGATCTCCTCGGTGCCATCGGCCTTCACGATGACAGCCACAGTGCCGGGAGTGACCTTCTCCACGGGGATCTCCACCTTGACGGAGCCGGTGCTCTTGGGCACGGAAACCTCCACGGCGGGAGCGTCCCCGGTGGTCTTGACAGCGGGAACCTCCACGGGCAGGGTCACGGCCCCGCCGGTCTTGCCGGCTTCCTTCGCGGCAGCAGTGGAAACGGTGGACTTCACTTCGGTTACGCTGCCGTTCTTGTCGGTGACCACGGTGCCGGTGGTGCCGTCAGCGGTCTTGTTGGTCTCGGTGACGGTGCCGTCCTTCTTGGTCTCCACAACGGTGGTACTGCCGTCGGTGTTCTTGGTGGTCTCGGTCACGGTGCCCGTCTTCTTGTCGGTCACGGTCGTGGTGGTGGAGCCGTCCGGGTTCTTCTCCGTTTTGGTGGTGGTGTTGGAGGAGGAGCCGCCGGAGGAACCGCCGCCGCCGGAGGAACCGCCGCCGCCGGAGGAACCGCCGCCGCCGATGGAACCGCCACCGCCGGAGGAACCGCCGCCGCCGGAGGAACCGCCGCCGCCGGAGGAACCGCTGTCACCGGAGTTGCCGCCGTTGCCGCTGTCACCGCCGTCACCGGGACGGGAGACTACGGTCAACGTGCCGTTTTTATAGATGATGTTATAATTATCGGTGATATCTTCGAAGGTTTTACTGTCTCTGATTTCTCCAATTTCTTTGGTGAATTTGATGGTTGCCGTTCCGGGCTTCGACATATCCGGCTGGGTTTCATAGCCCAGGCTGGGTTCCTTTCCTATAACGTGGGTGGATAGAGCAAAGCCTTCGGCGGTATAGCTCAGCTTTGGAGCAGGGTCACCCACATAGGCGGTCTTATCTTCGGCACGTACAATGACATCCTTTTTGCCGATAGAGAAATCCATGGACGTACTTCCCGTATAATTTGCGACATCTCTGACAGAGATGGTCACAGTGTAGTCACCGGCATTGGTGGGTGCTGTGTAACTGCTGTACGTTGTGTCCTTTCGGCCGGAGTAATAATGCAAATAGCCTTCTTCATAGTTGTCGTTGTTGCTCACTGTGCCTGTATAGCCTTCCTGGGGGAGCCCGTTGTAGGTCAGATCGGAGGCGGCCTCTACGCCTAGGATGGTCACCTCGGATCGATTGGGATTGACTAATCGGAACTGGAGATCGAAAGTATAGAATTTATAGGGACAGTAATCCTGACCCAGATCGGATACGACAGGAATCTTGATTACGCCTACATGGCTGCTATTCACTGAAGAAAAGGACTTTGCTGTAAAGGTAAGCTGATTGTTCTCCAGCTTTATATCACCATTTAAGTAAGTAGAACCCGCGAAAATTTTAGGGGTGTCATATTTCAAATTTTCGTGGAGCTCGGCAGGGTCGGGCAAATCTATGGTCATAGTCACACCCGTATTGGGTACCTCCACTTTTTTCAAAAGGTAGTTAGAATTGGTTACAGGGCAGGGGGCTATCTCAAAATAACCTATAGCCTCGCCGACATAGTTCCCTTTACCTGTCGCAATAACGGTGGCTTCACCCGGCAAATCATTACCCTGATAGCCGATGGTATAATTTTCGGGATCTACCAGTGTCTGTCCGGAAGCATCTTTTAACCAGACTTCGATTTCAGGCTTTACCTCTCCGTTGGGAATGCAGACCAGGGGCTGCGGATTCAGAATCTTGACTTCCGCCTTGTCGAGACTGATTTTTCCGTCATTGGGCTGTGAGGAAGCTTTCCAGACAGCCTTGTTGCTTTCGCCTTCTGCAAGCACAAAGCTCATGTTCGGCTGGCTGTCGCTGGGAGCCAGAAGGAATGTGGCCAAAGAAGAACCGTCGGCGATGATGTAGGAATTGCCCTCGACGGCATTATTCCAAGATACGTTTGTGTCACCTTTAAATCCGCCGAGCGCTACCATGGTTACGCCGGAGGCCTGACCAAGAATATTCAGCTGCTGGTGGGGGAGACTGGTGCCGGCCTTGAGGGTAAGCTTGGCAGGATTATTTTTTTCGCCTCTTGGTATTGAGGTAAAGGATTTTACAGTGAGATTGTTCGCGGTATTGTCGGGGAACTGGCTCTTGAAATTATGCAGTTCCAAGGTCTGACCGCCGTACACAGTAATGTCCGTGAACAGGAAGCTTTCTTCCGATGTGGTATTGAAAGAGAATTTGCCATTTTCGATCTCCAGACTGGAAATATCCTTGATATCCTTTGCTCCTCGGGAAGAGGAATCATTGGAGTTGTACGTCACTTCTGCATTGGTGGGACCGCCGGTGGAACCGTCAATGTCGATTTGTTTGTTGGCAGTTCCCAACATGAATTGCACCCCGCCTGTTACCTTATATCTGGAAGGATCGGTCACCAGAGTGTCACCGTTTGCCTCGCCGCTGGTGTTTCCGCGAACTTCCCGGGCGCCGCAGGCATAGATGGCACCAATGGTGCTGTCTTGGCTTAAATCAGAGGAGAATACGATGTGGCTCTTTGTGAAGGTGTTCACGCCTTTTTTGTTCCGAGATCGTTGACGGATACATCGGACAGCCCGCCGGCGTGAATCTCGCCTACCTCAACTTTGCCGGACAGCAAGATGTGTCCGAAATCACCTACAGGGGGCAGATCCTGCAGATTGGTATCGGACAGCCCGCCGGCAAACAGATGGGTGCTGAATCCTGTATTATCGGGTTTCGTTACATTTTTCATGGTCAGAGAATGACCATTGGCAATGATCCCGTTGCGGACAGGGTTTGAAAATCCAAGGGCCAGGTTGCTGAATGTGACATAATTGCCCAAGATGATGCCTGCGTGGCTGATCTTCAAGATACCGCTGTCATCCCCTTCGATGGTGACTCCCTTGTCAATGATCAGCGGGATATCGGTCTGAGTCTGTTCGGTCACCACTGTACCGATAATATGAATCGTATCGCCTGTCTGCGCCTGCTCAAGGGCGTATTCAAGGGTTTTGTAGGGGGACGCTTGGGATGTGCCGAAGCCGCTGTTGTCCGTGCCGCTGTCGCTGACATAGAGATCTCTCATTTCTGCTGCTGCTGCCGCTGCCGGAAAGGCGGGCAGCAGGGAAAGACAGAGCGCCAGCGTCAGCAGAATACTGAGTGCTTTTTTCTTCATTTTTGTTTCCTCCTTCATAATTGGCGTGTGGACAAAAATTTTGATGGGATGGAACATCCCATCATGAAGGGGGTACCCCCTTCATGAATCCTTGCTGTATGCTGTATATTGCTTTGTACGTATATTCCACCGGGCCAATCGTCACAGAATCGGCGTTTTTTTCATACAGTTTTTCTGCCCATACAAGCCCTTGCGCGCACCGTTCCGCATACCCAGCATGGTCAGCATCACCTGCTTTCCATATAGCCGATTTACTGATTCAGGCACTTTACAAAGTTCATAAGCATCTGTGCGACCTGCGCGCGGGTGGCGTTGTCTTTGACTCCCAGCAGACCGTTGCCGTAGCCGTTGATAATGCCGTTCTCGTTGGCCCAGCGCATGGCCTCCAGAGCGTAGCCGCTGATTTTATCAGCGTCGGCGCAGCCGTCCAGGCTGTGGCTGCTCTCCGGGCTTCCGGCGTAGCGCCAGAGCATGGTCGCCAACTGCTCACGGGTGATGTTTCCGTTGGGGTTGGAGCCGTCGGACACGCCCTTGGCCTTTGCCCATTCCATGCCCTTTTCGTACCATACGCTGCCGCCGGAGGTGTCCACACCATCGAATCGAGCCAGGACAGTCATCAGCATGGCGCGGGTCGTATTGGAATCGGGGCTGAAGGTGGTTTCGCTTGTGCCGGTGAACATACCGCGCGCCACGGCGAAGTCCACGGCGCCCTCTGCCCAGTGGTTGACGGAATGAATGTCCGCAAACTCCTTGGCGTTGTCCACGACCTTCACGGTGGCGGAGCCGCTCAGGGTCAGCGCCACGCCGTTTTTGGTGGGAATGGAGGTCTTGACGATCTCCTCGGTGCCGTCGGCATTGACGATGACGGCCACGGTGCCGGGGGTAACCTTCTCCACGGGAATTTCCACCTTGACGGAGCCGGTGCTCTTGGGCACGGAAATTTCCACAGCGGGAGCGTCTTCGGTGGTCTTGGCCGCGGGGACTTCCACAGGCAGAGTCACAGCCTCGCCGGTCTTGGCGGCTTCCTTCGCGGCAGCAGTGGAAACGGTGGACTTCACTTCGGTTACGCTGCCGTTCTTGTCGGTGACCACGGTGCCGGTGGTGCCGTCAGCGGTCTTGTTGGTCTCGGTGACGGTGCCGTCCTTCTTGGTCTCCACAACGGTGGTACTGCCGTCGGTGTTCTTGGTGGTCTCGGTCACGGTGCCCGTCTTCTTGTCGGTCACGGTCATGGTGGTGGAGCCGTCCGGGTTCTTCTCCGTTTTGGTGGTGGTGTTGGAGCTGCCGGAGGAGCCTCCACCGGAGTAGGACACCACATAAGGCGTGATGCTGCCGGTCAGATGGTTGTAGTTGTCCGGGTCGGTGGGGGTATAAGTCCAGTTGTAGGCGGTGTTGGCTGTCACAGCGGTGTCGGCGGCAACGTCCCACGCGATGGAGCCGCCGGTCGGCGTGATGGTGCCGATAGCCAGCGCCGCGTCCGCCAGAGTCTTGCCGCCGGTGGTGATGGCGGTGTAAGCGGGCGTTCCGGTGGGGGTGGCCTTGTTGATGGTCACCTTGATGAAATCCTCAACCGTTTCATAAGTGTCCGTGTCCGCGGGGGTGAACACCACGGTCACACTGTCGCTGCTGTCCGCAACCTTCACGGGAGCCGCGTTCTTGAAGCTCCAACTACCGGCCACGCTGGCAGTACCGGTAATGGCGCTGTTCGGAACAGCGGAGCCGGTGTAGGTCACGGTGATGTCGTTGGCGTTGACCGTGGGAACATCCTTATCCGTCAGGGTAATCACCACATTGACGGTGGAATCCGCGTAGTTGGTGGAGGTGATCTTGATGGGCAGGGTCACAGTGCTGCCTGCTGCGCCGCCGGACAGGGTGAAGGTCACTTTACCGGTATCGGGTTCCACGTTCCAGCTGCTGACGTAGGTAATCTCTTCCTCAGTGCCCTTGGCATAGGCCAGGGTGCCGGCGTCATCAGGCATCCCCGCTCGGCCGATGTCTTTGCTCTGCTGGGTGGTCACGGTGTACTTCTGGCTGACAGAAATGTTGTCCAGCGTCGGCGCGGCGGCCTTGCCGATGGTAAAGCTCTGCTGCGCTTCGCTGAAGGTGTAGTTTCCGGTCGTCTTTTCCGTGACCGTGATCTTGCCGCTGCCCGCGTTGATGTTGTCGGCGAGAACGGCGGTATAATCACTGTCGGTCAGAGCGGTGTCGCCGTCCTTCACCGTGAAGGCGGGCGTGATGGCGCTGCCGGTGAAGGTATAGGTTCCGCTCACTGCAATGGTGGGCGTGATGGACTTTTTGGCGATGGTGAAGTCCTTGGTCACGCTGCCGGTGTAGTTGGAATTGTCCTTGGCCGTGACCGTCAGGGTGTAGCTGCCGGCGTTGGTCTGCACATTGTTGGACACGTTGCAGGAGCTGGTGATATCCACTTCACCAAGCTTCACGGTAACCGTCTGGGTCTGGCTGGAGCCGTTGTAGGTCAGCGATTCACCCAGCGTGACCGAAGCGTCCGCAATGGACCTGGGCGCGATGGTGACGCTGACCGAAGCCGGCACGCTGTCGGTGTGGTTGCTGTCACCCACGACCTTGTAATAAACAGTATATGTTTTGGCATCCTTGCCGGTGGGAACACTGTCGCTCCAGTCTGCATTATTCAGACTGTACTGCATGGTGCCGTCCGCTGTAGTACCGGCGGTGACCAGCGCCTGCGCACTGCCGTTATAGACCAGAGTGTTTGCGGTGGGGGCGGTCAGCGTGGGAACATCCTTTTCCCACCGGGCAGTCAGGCGGGTCACGTTGGCGGTGACCTGCTCGCCCGGCTCGTAGAAGTTGCCGCTGCTGTCCTGCCACTTGAAGTAGGTGTCGTCGTTCCCGGTGGGGCGGGTCAGACCGTCTCTGCTGGGGGCGGTGTATGTCCCGCTGGATTTCACCGCCAAATTGACAGTAACAGCAGTAGCATCACGTCCCACATGGCCGCCGTTCAGGTCCAGCGTGACGGTCGTCAGGCTGTCAGGGCCCAGGGTGCCAGGGTTCCGGACTTCAAGGACGGGGCGGAAACCGAGGATCGCGTTCCGGTACGCAGCACTGCGGTAATTCCCGTAGCGGGCCGAGTCGTACCCGCGAACCGCACGGAACGACTCATTAGTAGTAGCGGTGTCCTGTCCCCAGGAATATATATCTGGCCAGTTTTTGATATAGCCACTGTCTTTGTCTAAAATCTGATCCCATTCGTTGCTTTGGGGCGTGCCGCGCTCACTGTCAGCAGAGCCAGTAAAGCTGCTCCCCGCAGAGGGGGCGCGGAGAGTGTAGCTCACGCCGCTGGCGGCATAATCCTTGCCGAAAATCAGACCTGCGCTATTCAGGTCATCCCAGCTAATCGTATGCGTCACAGCATAGTCCGCAATAAACAGGCTGTGGGCGTATTTCTTCTTCTGTGCATATTCCTCGGTGGTTGCCATCGCAGACATGAGCTTGTAGGCTTCTATTGTTCCCGTATAGGTAAAGGGAACATAGTGCAGGGTGCTGTCCGGCAGGCTGCCGTTCTTGTTGCCCGGAATGCCCGCCCCGGACAGGTCGAACCAGTAGGTTCCGCCGGTGGTGAGACCGGAAAACTGTTCGGGCGGCGCCCACAGGGCGGTCAGGCGGGTCACGTTGGCGGGGACCGGCTCGCCCGGCTCGTAGAAGTTGCCGTTGCTGTCCTGCCACTTGAAGTAGGCGCCGGTATTCCCGGTGGGGCGGGTTACGTCCTTGCCGCCGGGGAGGGCAAGATTGAAGTCGGACTTCACCGCCAAATTGACCGTCCCGGTGATGGAGCCGATGGAGCCGCCGTTCAGGTCCAGCGTGACGGTCGTCAGGCTGTCAGGGCCCAGTGTGTCAGGGTTCAGAATTTCAAGGACGGGGCGGAAACCGACGACCGCGAACTGTAACGTAGCATCGCTGCAATCCCAGCCGCGGGCCGGGTCGTACCCACGGTGCGCGCGAAACGAAGAATCATACTGGTCAACCAGGTCAGCAGTATCCTGCCCCCAGGAATACATATTGTTCCAGTTTTTGATATCAACGCTGTTTTTGGCCAAAATCATGTCCCACTCGTTGCTTGCCGGGGCGCCGCCCGAAGCGCCGTCGTCGCTGCTCCCCGCCGAGGGCGCGCGGAGGGTATAGGCCACGCCGCCGCTGGTATAGGCCGTGCCGAAAATCAGACCCTTCTCATTCAGCTCATACCAGCTGACGGTATGGGTCACGGCGTAGTCCGCGATAAACAGGCTGTGGTCATAGGTGTAGCCGTATTGCCCATCGGGGGAAGTCGTGCTTGCCGCCGCCTCTGAAGCGGTCTTTACACCGCTGGAGTTCTCGTTCAGCACATAAGCTTTCACGGTGCCCGCGTAGGTGAAGGGCACCCATCGGAGGGTCTTGTCCGGCACAGCGGCCGCGCCCTCACTGTTCCCTTCGTTCACGGTGCCCGGAATGCCCGCCCCGGACAGGTCGAACCAGTAGGTCTCGCCGAGGGTGAGACCGGAAAACTGTTCCGCCGGGGCTGCCTCCGGGTCCGCCGCCAGCGCCGCTGTGGGCAGCAGGCTCAGGCACAGAGCCAGCGCCATGAGCATACTCAATACTCGTTTTTTCATATTCTTCCTCCTTGAAAAATCGTCTTGCTTTTATATGGAAAACCGGCATCTGCCGGATGCTGTTTTTACAGGTCGTCCTGCACTAAATGCAGCTTTTTCGCGGCGGTTTTGGCCTCCGCCCGGCGCTTCACGTCCAGCTTGTCGAGGATGTGGCTGACGTGGGTCTTCACGGTCGGCAGCTTCACGTCCATAATCTGCGCGATCTCGGCGTTGGACTTGTCCGCGCAGAGCAGATGGAGAATTTGCAGCTCCGTGGGTGTCAGCTCCTCGCCGGGGGCAAGGCGGGGCTCGAGGAAATGGGGGTAAAACGCCGCCTGCGTCCGCACCGCCGCCATCAGCCGCTTGCGCCATGCTTTGTCACCGTCCCAGTCCAGCGCCTCCAGCAGCGGCAGCGCCGCCGTGCCGTATACGCTGACGGTGCGGATGAAGCGGTACTCCGCCGCTGTGTCCAGCGCCGCCGTCAATCGCCCGCGCCACCCCTCGTCCCGCTTGCGGTGCAGGGCAATGGCCGTCAAAATGTTCAGGTGAATCCCGTCGATGATGCGGGCGCAGTTTGGGATGTACGGCTCCAGCGGGGCAAGCGTCAGCAGCGCCGCGTCCGGCCTGCCGTCCGCCAGCTCCGCCATGGCCTGGGTGAGATATTGGTAGCGCCGCATGACGTTCAAATGCGTCGGCTCTCGGGGCGCTTTTTCCCGATACCACGCGTCCGCCGCATCGATATCTCCCGTGTGCAGCGAAAGGCGGCAGAGCATGGCATCCATGTTGGGGAAAAACCGGGTCAGGCCCCGCTCGGCAAAGCGTTCGCGGAGCACCTCGATGGTGCGCCGCGCGTCGGTGGGCTGTCCGTTTGCCAGCTGGCTGCGGGCCAGCAGACCGCTGATGGCGAACTCCATGTCCGGCGCGCCGCGGTTGCGCACCTCGTTGAGCTGCGGGAGAAGGGACAGCATCCGACCGGCGACGTCCTCGCCCTTTTCAAACTTACTCTCGGCGATGGCGCAGTCCACAAGACCCACGCCGTCCCGCCCCAGCACCGCCTCCACGGGGATGCGGAGGGTCTTGTAGAGCAGGTCGTCCTTTTTGCTCCACGGGGAGAAGTCCTTGCCGCCGTTCATGATGCTGGGCAACGCGCTGGTGACGGAGAAGGACGGCAGCGTCACTTCCTTGTTCATCAGCAGCCGGAACACAGCTGGGATGGTTTCCATCAAGCCGTTCACGCCCCGCTGGGGCAGGGAGATGTCCAGCCACGCAAGGCGGCTGCGGGCCTGCTTCCCGGCGGCATCCTGTCTGCCGCAGTGTTCGGCAAATGCTTGCAGCTCGCCGTACCAGCGCTCCGAGCCTTCGTAATCCATGGCCAGCGCGCAGAGCATACTCATGCCCTGCATCAGCGAGGGAGAGGCGAGAATTTCCGCCTCCGGCAGACTTCGGTAGTATTTTTCCATCTCGGCATAGTGGCCCATGCCGGGGTGGAGTTCTGCATTGCGCACCAGCAACTCGGACACCTTGGAGTGGTCGCCGCCGCTGGTGTAGCATTCCAGGGCGCGGGCGTAGTCCTCCTTCAGCTCGTAGTAGAGCCCGCCGCGGCTGAGCAGCGCGCGGCGCTTTTCCTCTGTGTATTCCCGCTCCATCTCCCAGAGAAGGAACTCCCGGAAACCGGACCAGAAGTGATAGTGCTGGCGGTCGTCGCAGCGGAACATGGTGGTATAGCGCAGCAGCCAGTCCAGCAGGTCGCCGGCCCGTGGATCGCCGCTGACCATCCGCGCCATTTCCAGGTCGAAGCTCTCAAACGGCGCAAGCTCCAGCAGAAAACGGCGCACCGGCAGGTCAAAGCGCCGGTAGATGGCGGTCTCGAAGTAGAGAAACACCTCCCGGAACACCCGCGCCACGATCTCCGGCGAAAAATGCTTTCCGCCGGACAGATGCCGCGCCGTGATGGCCACGCCCAGTGGGTATCCGATGGATTCCTTCCGTATCCCGTCGATCTCACTGTCTGCCGCCTCCACGCCGTAAAGCCGGAGCAGCCGCCGCACATCATCCGCATCAAAGAGCAGGTCGTCGGTCTCCAGCACCGTCATCAGCCCCGTGTATTGAAAGGCCATGAGGCTCCCCGGCGGCGGGCCGCGGGAGAGCAGGACGAAGCGGCGCTCAGGGCAGGCGCGGATCAGCTCGCACAGGGCATTCCAGTCCTGCTCCTCCTGCATATCCTGAATGTTGTCGATCAGCAGGATGTCTCACGCATCTTCCAGAGAGGGCAGCGCAAAGCCGGTATCTGCCGCGTTCAGCCGCAGAACGGGCCGCCCATCCAACAGCGTATCGGCCAGCACTGTCTTTCCGAAGCCGCAGGGTGCGCTGAAAAAGAGTGCGCGGCCCTGCCGCAAAAAACGGTCAAACTGCTTCTCAACGGACGGTTTTACGATGATATTTTCCTGCAAGCGTTTCCCTCCCTTGCGCCAGAGTGGAATTGTCCCGTAGGGGAACCCTACGGGACAGGGGGGCGCGCCCCCCTGTCAATACCTCTTTCGACGAAATTGATTATAACTCAAGTTTATTATACAACCCCTGACGAAAATGTAAATCGTTCCAAAGTATGAGAGGAATGATTTTTGCAAATTGTCAATAACAATATTCCTATCGTAACCGTCAAAACCAGGGGCGGCCATAGAGAAAGCAAGGCTGTCGGAGTGCAGTGCAAGTCTTTTTTTGCTTTTTGAGGTAAAATTATGTCCAAAAATGAAGAAAATCTTTTTTCCATTGGGGAAATTGCCAAAGCGCTGGGCGTCACCCGCCGCATTATCCTCCATTACGAGGAGCGGGGACTCATTCAGCCCGACACCCGAAATACCGCCACCGGCAACCGCTATTACGGTATTGACACCTTCACTCTGCTGCGCAGTATCCGCAGCCTGCAAAACCTTGGATTGACGCTGGATGAGATCTGGGACTACTTCAACGACTCCGCCGACCTGCTGCCGCTGATTCAGCGGCTGGAAAAGATGCGCGATGAGCTGAACCTCAACATCGAAAAGCTCTACGAGCGGGCTAAGATCAGCTCTGAACAGGTCAAGGAGATATTTTTGCCGCCGCAGCTGGTGTATCGCCGCATCTATCCGAGCGGTTCCGTGGCCGAGCGCACCGTCCTGCTGCGTAATACGGCGCTGGAGGCCATGCGCTCCTACGGAACGGACATCACCCGGCGGATGTACTTCATCGAATATCCCATTGACCGTTCGGGAGAAGCCGCTTTCTGTGTGGCAGTTCCCGCAGGCAGCCAAGGTGAATTTGTGGTGGAGCTGCCGGAAGTGTAGGCAATCTGCATCTACCACCACGGAGCCTACGAGGAACTCCCTGCCGTAGGGCGGCAGCTTCAGGACCATGCCGCCGCCCACGGTCTAACGCCGCTTGGCACCCTGCGCCACACCTATCTGGAGGGCCCGCCCCAGCACAAGGACCCGAGCAAGTTCATCACCCAGGTGGCCCTGCCGGTGGCGGGAAATAGGAAAGCGTGACAGCATCAGAGAAAGACGATACCATGCGGAAACAAGAGGTATTTTTAATCGGCATAGTATGCAGGGCGGCTAATAGATGTAAAGCCGCTCTTTCCCGTCACAACCACATTGTTGTACCCGCTGGCGCAGTGGATGATAAGCACATTGCCGTTTCCGTCAAATCCACAGACAATGCCGACATGGCTGTCTCCCGGATAGAACACAAGGTCTCCCGGCTGGGCATCGCTCCATGAAATATCGGTGCAATAGCTGTGCTGACTGGACGCTCCACCGCCATGGCCGATGACATAACTGCCGCCAGACTGGTTGTAAAACACCCAATCGACAAAGCCGGAACAGTCTAATCCGAATGGGCGCATCGTTCCGGTCGTAGAGCTGCCTGCCGCCGTGACCTCCATAGGCGTACCCCAGCGAGAATCCCATCCAAGCACAAGGCTCTTTCCACCCCAGAAATAGTTGACCTTGCCCAGAAGCTGATACGCCGTCAGCACCACCTGCTTGCGCTCCTCGCTGATATCCGCAGGGAGTTTTTTCATGATCTCCGCAGCTTCCTTATCGCCGAGTGCAATATCCTGGTAGCTGCCGGTGAGCCGCATGAACAGTTCTTCATACTCCGGCTGCATCAGTTCCTCCAGCAGCTTCTTCTGTTCTGCCGTGAAATGGTATTCCTCCGCCATTTGCAGATGATCCTTGACTGTGACAGTGATGTGCAGGATGACGGTATCGCTTTCATCCTTGTCGCCTGAGATGGTTTCCACCCAATAAGAGATGGCGTTCATATCCCAGAAAATCTGTCGCAGAATATCCAGCTTTTCTTCCGTCAGCGTCGCCACCTCGTCCGGCGACGCTGCATCTGTCGTTGTCCGCACAGCATAGACCGCCAGCACATCCCGCCAGTTCGCCACCATAGCGGCGCTGCCCGCGTTGTCCATATCCAATTCGTCATAAGGGTTATCCACCTTGATCTGCTCGATGCGGTCTGTGAACTCCGCGTTCAGCATGGTCACAGCCTCCGGCATCGTATATCCGGTGCCGCTGTCCTCGCCGGAGAAGAAAATCCCAAACGGCGACGCGATCAGAAGCCCGATCAGGCAGATGACTAACACCATTGAGAGGACCGTGCTGCCGCCCGCCATCATCGCCGCCGCAAGGCTTCTGGCGGCGGACAGGATCGCCCGCAGCGCCCGTCCCGCCGCCTGGGATGCTTTCTGCGCGGTGGCCTGCGCCGCTTTCGCGGCTTGCTGATACCGCGTTGTCTGCACCACTGCTTCCCGTGCGGCATGGGCGCTGCTTTGCAGCATGACCGCCTGCTTCTGTGCGGACTCTGCGGCTTTCACCGCGTCGCCCGTCTTGCGTGAACGAGACAAAGTCGGTGATACTTTCCGTTCCATTGGCAGACTGTGTTTTCGCGCCGATTTTGGCAAGCTGGTTGCCGCCCGCTCTTTAATGTGAGGAGTCTGTGCTGAACGTTTCCTGTCGGGCATGGTGCTGCCGTCCCTGTCTGAATGCAAGGCTTGCGCCGTCTTGACCTGGTGCCGCGATACGGCTCGTTTTTGCACCGCCTGCCATCGGGCGGCTTTGCGCCCGCGTTCCTCCATAAATACTCTCTGCCCCTGCCGCTGCGGTTCCGCTGCCACTGTGACCTGTGTCTCTGTCTGTGCGCCGATATAGGCGTCTTTGGTCTTGATCTTGGCAGCTTTTTGCGCGGCGTTCTGACGCGCCTGCTGCCGTCCACGCTCCGCAGCGGTCTGCGGCTGCGAAACGGCAGAAGTGGTATCTTTTCCCTTGATATTGCTCATTTATAATTGCTGCTATTATATCAAGTATGGCTATGTTTCCGCCGTAGATTTTGTGATGTCTATATTGTTGAAAAAGTCCTTGGTTTTCGTTGTATACTGTAATTGCTTTTTCATACTGTGCAGTTTCAAAATAGCTCAAGCAAAGGTTGATTTTATGAACTACATTAACAGAAGAACCGCTCAGCCGCTCATGGGACAATTTTTCCAGCATAGGAATTGCTATATCAAATTGTTTTGTCTCAATGTATCCAGCAGCCAAATTTAATTCTAAGATATTTCTTAATGTTTTCCCTTTTGCGGTTTTTAGCAAATTTTCTATACCGTCAATGTATTCCTGTGGCTTTTCTTCACTCAACAGCTTTGCAATTTTCTTGACTTTGTTAAAATAAATTAGATTGTAACATACATTGATTAACACAGCACCTAATACAATGGCAACCGCCGCAATCCAATAACCATGCATAAAAGCTGCATCATCAATCCTAAAACTAATTTTAAGGAATAACAAAATCAAGCCGAAGCAGACTCCTATCAAAACTATTTTTGCAACTCTTTTCAAATTGAGTACCTCCATCATACTTTATTTACAACTTGCTGGCGGCGAACGGTTTGTCAAAACCGTTTGCGGACGGCAAGTCCACAGGGGATAGCCGCATAAGCGGCGCAAGGGGGTGTAGCCACCTTGACGGAACGAAGTGACGAAACATTCTCGGTCGAGCAGTTTTCTTCTGCTGACCGGGAATGAAGCTCCGCAGGACGCACGATACTCTCGACAGGAGAGTATAGAAGTGCGCCCTTAGAGTTCTAAGGGATTTTGTTCATGTTAGCACTCATCTAACACATATTGTCCTCGACTGCCATCAGCCAAAATATAATATCCATCTTGAATTTCTTGAATTCCACCACCAAATGACCATCCTTTGGATTCCACAAATTCAATAAACGCATTCCAGAACTCGTCTTCTGTTACTTCTGGTGGAACTTCAATGCACCCTTGAATTTCAAACTCTTTTCGCACAGCACTCCTCCGTTTTCTCCTCTTTATTGTCTTCTCCTGTCCATTCCACCCACTTTGCATTTTCCAATGTCATAATGGTGTATTCAGGATATTTTCTATGAATTTCGGTAAGGCAAATATTTCTCCATTCTCCATACAATCCCTCACCAGTTACTTGGAACTCCTTTGGATTCCAATAAGAGGATTTATATGTAGAATCCACTCTCCCGCAAATTTCACATTGTCTTCCCCAAGCAAATGAGTCACTTCCGTAGTGTAAGATGATTTTTTTGTATAAGTGTTTGTGCTTAGACCGTTTTCGGCTATCAGATGTAGCAGCCGTCTTTGATTTTCCTTTATGCGGAGGTGTTTCTTCCTCTATTGGTTGCTGATGTTGTTTTTTATATAAATGTGTTTTTTCACGATTCATCGTTAGACTTCCTCCTCTGTGAATTTCTTTGAATCATGTTCAATACAGTAGCATCAATCACCAAAACCAACTAATCCGTATCCATGCTCCATGGCTACATCACATGCATGACCCAATTCATCCGCAAAACGCCGAATCTTTGGGAAGCACAGGCCATATTGCTGAATTACACGGTTTTCTTCTGTGCCATGTTCCTCAAGCCACTTGATGATAGATTGCGAAAAAGTCTTGATTACCGGAACCAGGTCCGCTTCCAGTTGGATTTCCCTGTATGGATCGAATTGATAATAGCATGTATAGTTTGTGAGTTCGTTTCTGATATCGTACAGGAAGTGGCCTATTTCTTCCGGTTCTGATACAACGTGATCTTCCATCCTTTTTTCGGGGTCCATCGACACAATCTCAAACGCATGGTTGAAGTCTTTTGCTGCAATAATCTCTAAAGACATTTCATCACCTCTTAAATCTTAATCCCAAAAGTTAAAAATAATATCCCCTATTATATTCGGTTTCCAATACTTGATTTGTTCCAGCTCAGCTTTGTTAAGTTCACCAACAATATCATGCCAGCTCTGCTCAAGCTCTGGCAGTGTAAGTACATTCACACTTGGGTCAGTGAGATTGAATGGGCTTTCTACAAATTCAATCTTTGTAAAGTCCAAGTTTTTTGCAAATGCAATCCATGGATAATAGGCATTTTCCAAAAGATAAAACCTGCCCTGTTCAGTTTTGATTTCGGCAGAATAAAAATTTTTCGATGCAAGATCTAAATCAAATGAAAGTACCTCACAATGATAACGAGTCGCAATAGAATAACAAAATCTCTGAAATATCCTTTTCTCTTGTTCTGGGATATAGGGATCTTTCAAATTCCTAAAGCCAGTAATCCCATTTGGAAGCATTTTATCCCCCCTTTTTCAAATGATTCATGTTTGTATTAATTTTAACATAAAGATATGAACGAATCTATTTCGATTTTCTTAAATTAGAATACCGCCCGAACAAAATTTCTCTGCTCAGGCGGTCTCGCTCTACTATTTTTCTTTCTTCTGTTGTACCTGTTCATGGGCTTCCTGCTGGACAATCAGCCCAGCCGAAAAACCATACTTGAAGTAGCTTTCGTTTTCCTCACATTGGGCGATTGCTGTCTGTGCTTGAAGTTCCTGCACCAGTTCATAGTCCTCTTTGTTCAATCGCTGGGATAACTGTTCCATTAACTTCTCGCAGGTTTTGAGTGCCTTGCGGTACTTCGGCGATGTAGGTGCAACCGTTTCACAGGGGTAAAAATCCCCACAATACATGGCTTCCAAAATCATAACTCCACCTCCCTCAACAGTAGATTAGTTCAGCCTTGATGATTTCCTCTGCTCGGCTGCGAATGGAGTTCATAGACTGCACCCACAACATCTGATTTTCCTCTTTCATGGCTTCGGTCACACCCTCGGCTTTCATCATCTGACAGATAATCAAGTGCAGCCTGTCCGCTGCCTGCTCGTTCAGATCGGCAAGTACAGTGTGGAGCTTGCCCGACAAAAGCAGGTCGTTGTAGAGTATGGGGCGGTACTGTTTCAGATAGGACTGGTGCAAGTGTCCCCAGCGACCAATGGGGCGGTGTTCCTCCGGCAGCTTTAAGTCCGGCACATAGTAATCGCCCACCAGCACATGGTCTATGCCGTTCTCATGAATTTTCGGTTTCAGCTCTGTCATAAAATCACGCTCCTTTTCTCGGTTCCAGCTTTGGCATACTACTTACCGGGACAAATACCCCTCTGGCAATATCCTCGGTGCGGATTACCTGTTTTCTGGCTTCAATCTCTGCTTTTTCCTGGCTTTGGTGCGTTCCTCATACTCTTTCTGTTTACCATTGGCTTTCCGCTTCAAATAGTTTTGATGAAGCCTGTCCTTGCGTTCCTCACGCTTGCGGAGTTCTTCCAATTCCTCTGGGGTCAGCTCCACTTCGCCAAACGCTGGGGGAACAAATTTGCCCACAAAATTGAAGTACACTTCAATTTCCTGCGTGGTGTCCCGACTGCCTTTGCGGTCACGCTCATGGACAAGGATTTTGTCGATAAACTCGTTGAGCATGGTAATGGTCAGGTTATCAAAGCTCTGGTACTTGTCAATCAGAGAGATAAAATTTTCCGCTGATTTTTTGTTCTTCTCATAGGCGGTAAGGCTGGCTTCCAGAGAAGATATTTCCTTGGTCAGCTCGGCTTGTTCCTTGCCGTACTGTGCGTCGAGCGTGGCATAGCGGTTGTCTGGCAGCTTTCCCAGAATGTTGTCCTCATAGATTTTGCAAAGAAGGACTTCCAGCTCTTTCAGCCTGTTTTTGGCGGTGGCAAGGCGGGTCTTTTTCTTACGGACTTCCGCTGTCTGCTGGCTGTCCTGTGCTTCCTGCACCACCCGGATAAACTCGGCTCTGTCATGGCTTGCATACTCGGCAATGGCTTTCAAAAGCTCGGAAATCAACTCCAGAACCACCGATTCATTGATACGGTGCTGGGTCTTGCAGAGCGTTCCGCAAGGAACTTTGGTATACTGTGAGCAGGTATAAGCCGCTTCCTAATCGACTGATTAAGAAGTCTCTTAAAGCATACAACTCCCGCAGCCTGCTTGAAAACCTTATATTGCCGCAGGGCAACGCTTTCCGGGTTTTCATACTCCATTGCCCGGAACAGCAGATCCAGCGGGGAGACATACTCATCATCGTCCTCCTTCACTTCGGCATATTCCAGCACGCGCATCACCATGGAAAAATTCTGCTCGTATTCCGGCGCTTCCTGGAACAGCATGAGGATGATGGCCTGCAGCAGTGCTGTCTCGGACTTCGACCAGAACGGATCGGACTCGTGACTGCCCTTGGGCGTCGTTGCCTGGATCAGCGTGTTGACCAGCTTTAGCGCGTCTTTTTCATCCCGCAGGTAGCGGAAGGGGTTATAGCCATCCGACTGCGACAGATCCACCAGATTCAGCACTCGGATGTCGTATCCCTGCCGTTTCAGATACCCTCCGGTGGCGGTCAGCACCTCCATCTTCGGGTCTGTGATCACATAGTTGCTGTTTGCTTCCAGAATGTTGGGCTTCACATAGCCGCGCGTCTTGGCGGCGCCGCTGCCGCCAATGACCAGCACATTCAGTGAGCGCCGGTGCTTGTGGGTATCCAGCCCCAGCCGCACATGGCGGGTGAGGATCTTGTTCTGCTTCTGCCGGAACTGCGCGTTGAGCTGCCGGGGCGAGCCCCATGCGGCGGAGCCGTGTTCCTCGCCGTCCCGTGTCCTGCCCTGTCCGGAAGCATAAAGACACAGCCCCATGAGATACGCGCCGGTGCAGACAAGAATGGACAACAGGCTCTTGTCTGTCCATTGGATCTGGAAGGGCTGTTCCAGCGCGGCAGTTAAGTTTGATAGCAGCTCCGGCAGACCGCCGCCAAGGGACTGGGCGATCAGCAGCGCCGCCCATACCACAGGGATATAGAGGAACAGGGCAAGTACCAGATCCGTTGTTTGGGATGTCTTTTTCAGCCGCATCACCTCCTGCGTAAAAAATACGAGGCCGGCAGAGCGGAATGCTCTGCCAGCCTCGCTGACGAAACGGCTTTCTTACTTTGTTCTGTCCGGTCGTACTTTTTGATGGACCTTTTCCTTGGCCGGGGCAGACTTCTGCTGCTGGTCCAGTTGCGCCTGATAGCCTTTCAGCCGTTCCAGAACCGAAGGCCGCTCATTCGTCATCGTCCCGGCAGCCGTTTCCCTGCCGCTGGATGAGGTCGATCTGCCTTTGGTATCTGGCAAGTCTGTTCCCGACCGAGATCCTTTTTTTGGCGTCACCCCCTGCCGCTCGCCCACAGGCGGCGTTACAGGCGTTTCTTCCTGCCGTGGGCGTTCCTGTTCGTGCTGTGGCGCCTCCTGTCCCACACGGGCTTCCTGCTCCTTAGAGGGGGCATCCTGCCGCGCCTGCTCCGGCTGTCCGGTATAGCGGATGCGCTCAAAGATCATATTGGCGCGGTCGATCTCCGTTACCGGCATGATCACATCCACGACTTTTCCCTTGTTATCCGAATCGCGGATGGCAGAGAACAGGATCTTCTGCTTTCCTGCCCGCTGCCTGAATTGCTGATACTGTTCCGGTGACATGGAAAATCGCCGCACATCGCGGGTCTCCTTCAGCATCTTGACCAGATTGACTTTACCGGAAATGGTCTTGTGGTTTTTCGCCAGCGCCATGGTGAGCGCCAGCATATTTTTGATGGCGGAGCCGCTCAGCCGGACAGCGACCTCGCTGCCGGAGAGCATCATGCGTACCAGCTGGTCCGCCGCTTCACCGCCTCCGATGTTCATGTTCCTGCACCTCCTTCTGATGTTCTTCTGTTTTCTGGATGTCCTGCTCCATTGCAGGCGTCTGCTGGCAGATTTCCCGACAGAGCTTCCATTTTTCCCGCTCCGCCCGGATCTTCCGATTCACCTCTGAGAGCTGCTCATACACTTCTGCCTTTTCTTTCTTCAGCACCTCCCGCGGAATGCCGCTATCCTCCAGCAGCTTCACGGCTTTCATATACTGCTCGAATTCCTGCTCCATGCCGGTGAGCCCTTCCTCGTATAACGCCCTGCTGGGTTCCAGCGCCTCCGCGTTTGCCAGCGCCGCATAGAGCGGCTGGCGTTTCTTCTTCCGCACATTGAGGAGGGTCCGCTGCTTTGTCAATCTGCCCAGCGTTTCCTCTGTGCGTTGTTCGAATGCCGCCATGTCAGCAGGCGTTGTGATGTCATTTTCCCGTAGGAACGCGAACTGTGCCTGATACCGCTCAAAGTGCATGACCGCCCGCCGCAGATGCGGCGTCATGCGGGGCGGGTACTGCCGCTTTTCGATCTTGCCCAGCAGGTAGAGATAATGGACATAGAGGGCGAGGAAACCGCTGTATCTGGGATGCTTCCGATACGGCTGATATGCCGGACGCACAGGCAAGACAGGCCGCAGCCCCGCTTCGATCTGTTCCAGGTTGCCCTGGATGGCAGTGCGGATACCGTCCTCTGTGAACAGCGGATCTTGCCTGCCGGGGTACTGGTATCGATCCTGCCCCCGCAGGCGGAAGCCGATCCTGCCTCCATGATGGATCTCATACCCCTTATGCTCCATGAGCAGGAAGAAGTGACCGAGGTCGTTGGCATCCCGGATGGCATCCCGCAGATCTGCCTCCAGCATGGAGCGGAAGGTGGGCTGCCCCCTGGACTGGCGCAGCCACTCGATGTAGCTGACCGACCTGGCAGGCTCGCCCTGCACGATGACAGATAATCCATGCTCCCGGCAGAGCCGGTCTGAAATGGCACGGATCTGCTGGTAGTAGCTTCGGGCATTGCTGTGGTATTTTCCTCCGGTAAGCTGGTTGACGGAATTGAATACGATATGGGCGTGGATGTGTTCCCGGTCTGTATGGATGCCGATGACCGCCTGGTATCCGGGCAGATGCTCCCGCACGAATTCCTGCGCGATCTCCAGCGCCAATCCCGGCGTGATCTCGCCCGGACGGAAGGACTGGATGATATGATAGAGCTGTACTCCGTCTGTTTTATTCCAGCGGATCTTGGCATCCTGCATCTCGGCACAGGCACTTCCGATTGAGCACCCCTGCGCGGCAGTCAGCACCTGTTCCTCCGTCTTGTCACCGTTGACCACATAGGCAATGGCCTGCGCCAAACCGGCTCTGCGGGCAAGGATCTTTGTGACTGCCATTACTGTTTCACCAATTCTGTCATTTTTGTCTCTATCGTCCGCATCAGGAATTTCAGTTCCCTGACATCCTCTTTCGTCGCAAAGCCGGCGTTGGCTTTGCGGGCGATCTGATTGATGTTATTGCCGATGTGGTTGATCTCCACATACAGGTCGTGGAGCTCCTGCGGTGGCCGCTGGCGGATGGCAACGCCGCCGATCATCTCCCGGATCGCCGCGCTGACCGGCAGGCCGGAGACGGCGCAGATCTGCGACAGCTTCCTGCGCTCCGCGTCTGTCAGCCGGACGGAGATCATGTGTGTTTTTCCGGGCATATCGCCCTCCTTTCCTGCGGCACTGCCGCAAAATCTTCCGCCCGCAGGCGGCATTGGGGACTGGGGATGCCCCAGCAAGCGCGTTTGTCATACAAACGCTATGCTTGCGCCAGCGCCGCCATCGGCGGCGTTGGCTGTTCCCCGCCGACGGCGGGGCGCTCTTTGAGAGGTAGGTTGATTCCAATACAGGCGGACACGGTCCGCACCTTTTCCAGAAAAAAAGAAATGCCTGGCGGCAGCGCCAGACATCCGGTTTCGCAGGGTCCTTCCGCACAGGGTGTCAATGTAACACCCAAAATAGAAACGGCAGGGTGTCATCAAGACACCCTGCCCGTTCAAATATTGAATCAACGCTCGATCTCTTCCGTTTTCTGCCTGCTGTTTCGTGCAGTAGTTCGAGCTGCGTCGAAGGGAAGGACGAATCCTTCTACCTGTTGATAATAGCTCGTCTGTTCCTCTACAAAGAATGCCTCAAGAGGCGCATAGTCTCCTTTGGACTGTGCGGTGTTCAGCGCATGGTAATACTCGATTTTCTTATCATCACTTATCACGAAGGGTACCAATCCGTTTTTCAGACATTCTTTGAACAGAATCACGCGGCCGGTTCTCCCGTTTCCATCTTGAAAAGGATGGATCATCTCATATTCAGCGTGGAACTTAGCCAGATCCGTCAGAGTATGCTGTGGGAGAGCATTGTATCCCGCAAGCAATTCTGTCATGCGCGCTTCCACTTCTTCCGGCAGGGCCGTGACAATATCCGAGACGCGGTTTCTTCTGTTCTTATATTCCCCGATGGGATAGCCGTTGGCAATATCTTCAAAGACACCGCTTTTCAGCTTGTAGTGATATCGTTTAATGAGTTCGTGTGAGAGCGGTTGATCGTAGGTCTTGAGCATTTCATTGAACATCAGAAAATGCCCCGTCATTTCCTCTACGTCCTTTGCTCGGATCAGCGCATCTTCAGCAGATAAGGTGCCGGTATCAAACAGGGAGGCCGTTTGCTTTTCTGTTAAGGTGCTTCCTTCAATTTTGTTGGAATTGTAGGCCAGCATTCTCTGCGTAATAGCGTAAACACCGCTGCGGTCGTTTTTCTTCTGCTCAATTTGGAATCTATCGATCAGTTCTTGTACAAAATGATTACTCACAGGAGATGCCCTCTCTTTCCATACGGAGATATTTTTCTCTCAGATACCATGCCTGTTCTGATGAGATGACCTGCTCTACTTCATAGGAATTGATCAGCGCATTCAGGTCGCACCACCAGAGATCCCAATGGTTATCCTGCCTGCCGCTGTCAATGATGTTCCATGATTCCTCCATTCTCAGGATGGATTCGTGGAGGTCTTCCGGCAGTCCGCATTCCAAATAGGACTGGTCCAGCGGCTTTCCCGTTTCCGGATCATATTGTGCGTTTCGATCATTCATACCTGCGTCCTCACTTGTAACACCATTCTATTGTTTTTATTATACCGACTTATCCCTGTTTTAGCAAGTAGTGTTGCCAGACAGCCCAGTAGCTCATGCCGCCTTTTCCAGCTCGGCTCGGATGCGTTCCCGTGCCAGCTCCGCGTAGGTGTCTGTGACTTCGATGCCGGTTGCGGTATAGCCCTCCTGCACAGCCGCCAGCACCGTGGTACCGCTGCCAGCAAAGGGGTCCAGAATATGCCCGCCCGGTTCCGTGATCTTCACAATGTCCCGCATCAGCTGCAGCGGCTTCTCCGTCAGATGGATGCGGCTCTGGGGATTGCCGTATTTGAACACGCCCGGCAGACACGGGACCGGGCGGCTGATAGGCATATCGCCGTTGGAGCCCCAGACGATATATTCCGCCTGCTGGCGGAAGCGCCCCTTCTGCGGGCGGCTGTTGCCCTTATCCCAGACAGCGGTGCCCCGCCAGATCCAGCCAGCCCACTGCAGGGCGTCGGTGGCTGCCGGGAGCTGCCGCCAGTCAATGAACATACAAACCGGCGCGCCGCTCTTGCATACCTTTCTTGCCTCATACAGCCACTCTGCCGCCCAGCGGGTCCAGGAGCGCTGGTCCTTGGCGTCCCCATCGAAAGGGGGCGGCGCGTTCTCACCCATACTGGAATACTTCCGGGCGGTGGATTTGTTTTTCTCCGCCTGGGTGCGTCCACCGGACGCATAGGGCGGATCGGTGATCACAGCGTCAAAGGTGTTGGGGGCAAAGGTCCCCAGCACCTTCAGAGCATCCCCCTGGAGGATGCTCCATTTCTGATTATCGCTCATACTCATGCTTCTCCTTCTTTTTCGTTCGATTTTCGCGGGGCGGAGACAGCTCCGTCTCCACATATTCGCTGATGATTCCCAGTGCTTCCTCGTAGCTGCGGCACGCTCCACCCATGATGCGGGCCTGCATTTCCTTTGCTTCTGCCGCCATGCCATTCTGCCGGAGAACTCTGGCGGCAATACCCATCAGATGGAAGATGTTGCCGTCCTGCCCCAGCAGAGGGCAGAGAGGGCGGGGTTTCTCCTGCCGGGCAGAGTGGAATCCACCCAGTCTGTTGGGAACATAGTCAGAAAGCCATGTGCCTCCGAATGCGCCGTGGGTCTGCAAGCGCCACATTGCCAGTTTCCCCATGTCCACCTGAATGTCCTCGAAGGGGAACAGCAGATTGGTGAGTCCATCGTGCTGAAAAACCTTGACCGTCTCAAAGCGGCTGCCATTCTGCAGGATGCCGTCCTGCGTCAGCAGGTCGTTGATGCCATCCAGCCACTCCCGCGCCTCACCGCCGCAGCCCTGGAGCACCAGTCCCTCCTGATGCTCCATATCCCGCAGATCGTCCGCGCTGATCTTTTCAATTGGCATTTATCTCTCCTTTCTTTTGGGATGCCGTGCAGGTGGCGTCCGTCCAATGGTTGTCTGATCCGTCATCACGGGGATGCCCAGCTCGCCGGCTTTGTAGATCTCCTGCCACATCCCATCCGTCCAGACCGGACCGTACACATTCATCTGCTGGCAGGATTCCAGCAGGCGCAGTCCCATCGCCCTGGCTTTCTCGTCCTGGGCGGGATCGGCGGGATCTGCGACAGGCGGGAACAGCAGATGCGGACAGATGGGGATATTCCCCTCCGCAAACACCTCCTGCGCTTTCTGCCGCGCAAACTCTACATTGTTTGTCACATCGCCCCGCAGCGGAGCACAGATATAGACCAGCTTGGGGCCGCTCCGTTCCAGCTCCGGCGTGCGCTCCCGGAATGCGGACAGATACTGACCGACGGCATCCCGCAGAGCGGCATAGTCCGCGGCAGTGGGGTGATAGGCGTACCACTCCACTTTTCCGTAGTCATCCCACAGGTGGGGAATGACGCCGCTGCGGAAGTTCGGGTTGTTCGGCACCTGCTTTTTGCCCCAGACATCCTGAAAGCGCAGCAGCGTCCGGTCCACCACACCCTCCGTGCGGTTGAGCACCGTGAGGCGGATGGCGTCATATTGGCTGGAGATGTGGGTAGAGAGAAACTCTGCCCGTACACGCAGGTCATTTCCGAGATCTCCCACGCACACACGCCCGGAAAATTGAGGCCGATCCACGAGATTGCTATGTTCAAACAGCTTTCGCAGTTCCTGCTCATACACGGTCATCGCTCTACACCTCGTTTCTTTGGCGTTTTTGTTTTCATAGGGCTTGTTTCTTTTTGCAGGGGTTGCACTGTCTCACGCCCGATGCCGCGGATCACGCTGCGGCTCTTGCCGCTCAGGACAAAGGTATCCCGTGTATCGTTGCGGACTTCCTCGCAGGGCAGGATCACGGCAGAACCGGTGATGCGGATATCCCCCTGCACCGTGCCATACACCTTGCAGTTGCCGGACAGGATGGGAGTCCCCATCGTATGGGGATCGTGAATGATCTGCGCGTTTCCGGAAGCCAGCGCTTTTCCGGTCATGGAGGCTCCGCGGAGATAGGCGTTGTCCTCGGCGCGGCTGTGGCCGCTCATCACGCTGCCTTTGGAAACATAGGCGCTGCCACAGGCAATGGCGTCGCCCCGCAGACAGGCGTCCCGATCCACATAGGCGTCACCCGCTGCAATGGCGTCATCGAAGATCCACGCGCAGTCTCCCGGCTCCGCGGACAGGTTGCTTTCGCTTTCCACGAAGCCACCTATGTCGCCTGCGCGGATCTCGCCGCAGATATCCCGCAGCGCACGGATGCGGTGCAGGAACGGATATTCCTCATGGGCCATGTCTGTGATCTCATATTTCTGATTGCTGATGGTTCTCATCTCCTTTTTCTTTTTTATGCCGCTTTTGGGTACAGGGCATCTTCTTTTCGGAATGCCGCATCGATGTCGGAAAAGCGCTCCGTGCGGTTGAATTTCTCGGACACCTTTCCCGGCATTGCCTGCAGTTCCAGCATTTTCGCCCACAGCTTCGGATGGTTGTCATAGAGGTGCCGCAGTTCCTTCCGCTTGGCATTCGGGCAGAACCAGCAGCCGCCACGGTCTGTAAACGCATAGACAGGTGAAAGCAGCCCTGCCGTTTGGCAGAGCTGCTTTGCATCCTCTTCGGTGTAGTGATATTTTTCCAGCAGGGACACCTGATTTCCCTGCAAGCGGCGCAAGCGCACCGGCTCATCGCTGGCGATGCCCACATACTGCACAGCATCCGGCGTCAGAGTCTTGTTATACCGGCGGATGGGACGGAGCTTGCAGTCCCGCTGAACGTAGCAATGCCCGCACAGAGGGAATCCGCGTCGAAGTCCTTTTTTCGGACCGCGGGTAATGGCTCCGGCAAACAGGTCCAGATAGGTCTTATCCGAACGCAGCACACGGACAGGGACCCCCAACTGTTCCAGCCTGGGGATCGCAGTCTCGTAGATGAATGCCCGATGCTCCGGCACCTCGCCGGAGGTCCTTTTATCGAACATCACCTCACAGTAGACCACTTCATCCAGCGGTTCCCCGTGCTCCAGCGCCAGCAGGATCGTAGCAAGGCTATCTTTGCCGAAGGAGCAGGCTGCAATATGTGGTGTTTTCTTCTTTTCTTTTGAAATCGTGATCATCCTCTCTGATTCTGTTTTTGCTGCAGTATTGTCAGCAGGTGGGGAGTCTGCTATAATAGCGCATATCATTTCCGGTCATTTTAGATATAAAGGAGACGAAATACGATGAATAAGACAGAACTGATCACCGCCATGGCGGAAGCCAGCGGCCTTACCAAGAAGGACTGTGACACCGCTCTGAATGCGTTTGTCGACACGCTGCAGGCTGCGTTGAAGTCCGGTGACAAGGTACAGCTGGTGGGCTTCGGCACTTTCGAGGTGAAGGAGCGCGCCGCCCGCACCGGCAAAAATCCCGCCACCGGAGCCACCATTGAAATCCCCGCTTCCAAGGCGCCGGCTTTCAAGCCCGGCAAGGCATTCAAGGATTCCGTACAGTGATAACACGCCCGCGAGAGACGATCTCTCGCGGGCCTTTTCTGTTATCGGTCCGATACGCCCATGTCCTTGGCATGACAGGCACATTCCAGCACCTCTGTCATATCCGTGCGCTCCCAGGGCGCGTCCGCATGGGTGAAGTGACCGTAATTGCAGAACTTTTGGAACATGGGCTGATCCAGTCCCAGCGTTCCGATCATGCCGTCCGGTGTCAGGTTGAATACCGTGCGGACTGCCTGTTCCAACACGTCATCGGAATAGATGCCGGTATGCTCCGTATCCACCGTCACCGCTACAGGCTGTGCCTTACCGATGGCATAGGCAAGGCTGATGGTGCAGCGCTTTGCCAGTCCTGCCGCCACGATATTCCTGGCAATATAACGGGCCATGTACGCGCCACTGCGGTCCACCTTCGTTCCATCCTTGCCGGACAGCGCGCCGCCGCCATGAGGGGCGAGGCCGCCGTAGGTATCCACCATCAGCTTGCGTCCGGTGAGCCCGGTGTCCGCTTCAAAACCGCCCTGGACAAATCGACCCGAGGGGTTGATCAACACCTCTGTATGTTCATCCGGCGGCAGCTCCTGCATGGCGGGCCGGATCACATGGAGCAGGATGTCCCGGCGCAGTTCCGGCAGGGGCAGTTCCTCCTCATGCTGGCAGGATACCACCACTGCGGCAATGCGGTACGGGACTCCAGAGCGGTATTCCACAGACACCTGCGCCTTGCCGTCCGGACGCAGGCCGGGGATGATGCCCTGTCTGCGGGTATCGGTCAACAGGCGGGTCAGTCGATGCGCCAGCACCACAGGCAGAGGCAGCAGCTCCTTTGTTTCATCGCAGGCAAAGCCGTACAGGATTCCCTGATCTCCTGCGCCGGTCTCCGTGCCGCCACACACGGCTTCCGCAATGTCGGGACTCTGCTCATGGGTGATGACCTCCACCTCATGGTCACTGCCGCCGTATCCGGCTTCCCGCACCGTCCTGCAAATAATGGCAGGGATGTCCGGAATCTTCGCTGCCGTGATCTCGCCTGCGGCGATGATCTTTCCGGCTGTGGCCATGACCTCGCAGGCAACGCGGGCAGCGGCATCCTGCGTAAGGCAGGCATCCACCACCGCGTCCGCGATGGTGTCGCAGAGCTTGTCGGGATGTCCCTCGGTGACTGACTCAGCAGTCAGAATGCAGTTATCTTTCATATTCATGCTTCTCCTTCTTCGTTGGTTTCTTTTGTGCCTCCGGCTGTTTCGGAACAGAAAGGATCATTTCATGGCTGTATTTGTCCTTGTACGTTTCAATCTGCTGCTCCGTCAGCGAGGCAAAATCATCCTCTTTAAGACCGGCAACAAAAAATGTGCCGCAGACAATGTCATACGGCACACCGTGATCATCGGTCAGGGCGCGGTTCCACGGCAGGCCCAGCAGCTTGCCCTCGTCATTGCAGACGAGCGCCACCGGGTCATCGAAGGGGTAGACTGCCTGAATGGTGCCGCCTACGAGCTCCTGCATGGCAGAAAGAGTGTGGTCGATCTCCTGCACCGCAGGCAGTTCCATGGGGCGCACCACAAGGACTTTCATTTTCTCTGTGCTGATATGGGTTCCTCCTTCTTCAAAAGAAAAGCGGCAGCGACAGATTCCTCTGCCGTTGCCGCAAATGGTGATTCTTATTCTTTTTTGGATGCCAGCGTCCGGGTCTTCAGTAGGGCATTCTCCAACGCCCGATGATCTTCATGCTCTGGCCACCATTGGGGGCGCAGGAATCCCAGCGCCGCAGCAGCCCATTCATAATCGGTCCGTTCCAGTGCGCCGCCCAGCAGCCCCTGCCGGAATTTCCGGTGCCGCTCCCGCACGGCCGGGGCAACACTATCCCGTTCCAGATACAGTTCCAGAAATCCTCCGATGACAGCGGCTTCCTCCATCGTGTAAAACATATCCGCACCCCTTCCGCAAACAGGGGATATTGTAACACACGCGGCGGAAATTGCAAACAGGCTATGGAACCGCTGATTTAATGCAATGACACAAAAGAAATGGTATTATAATGGCATAAGAAAAAAGGCGGTGTGCAGAAATGAAGCAGCAAAGTTTCAGTGATTACGAATACAGC
>NZ_JBQKJT010000011.1:0-129312 GCF_052117125.1 Candidatus Avoscillospira sp. LCP25S3_F1
TGGTTGTGGAAGGAGAAGCTTGCTCCATTTACCCTTATCCTTCTTTGGCCTCTATACGCCAGAGACCCGGCTTATGCTTGACGCATATGCCGGGTTTCTCGACAGACTGAGAGACGCTGCTTCAGCAGCGTCTCTTGTGGCTTCATATTATAGATGTAATGAACCCGCCTCCGTGCTGGAGGCGGGTTTGTTATTGGGGCTGTCTGGTACGCGTAGGCAGTTGGGCCAGGACAATCGCGCCGAACATCAGGAGGCAACCCACATATTCTCGAAGGGACAGCCGTTCTTGCAGCAGCACCGCGCCGAAGAGAACGGCAAAAACAGACTCCAGACTCATAAGCAGGGAGGCGACTGTCGGTTTGGTGTATTTCTGAGCTACAATCTGCAAGGTGAAGGCCACGCCGCTGGATAAAATACCGGCATAACCAATGGGCAGCCAGCACCGAACGACGGCAGTCCAGGAGGGGGTTTCCCACAGGAAAGCGGCCACCCAGGCCAGCACCGCACAGACGGCAAACTGTATGCAGGACAGTTTCACGCCGTCAACGCGGCTGGAAAAGTGATCGATGACAAGAATGTGGATGGAAAAACACAGGGCGCAGCCCAATGTCAACAGTTCACCGAAACCCACCGAAAGGGATTCGTTCCAACAGAGCAGATACAGGGCAGCAGCTGCAATGACGGCACTGATCCAAAGGTTGACGCGAAACCGGCGGCCCAGGAGCACGCTGCATAGGGGAACCAGCACCACATAGAGGGCCGTGACAAAGGCAGATTTTCCAGCGGTGGTGTACAGAAGTCCCACCTGCTGCAAGGTGGCGGAGACGAACAGAATCACACCGCAGAGAGTGCCGCCCAGCCAGAGGTCCCGCCGGGAACCGGTGGGCGGCGCAGCCGGGGTCCGACGTGATAGCACGGCAATGACCGGCAGGAGCACGGCGCTGCCGAGGACGCTGCGGCAGGCCAGAAAGGTCAGTGGTCCCACATAGTCCATACCGGCGGACTGCGCAACAAAGGCCGCACCCCAGATCATGGCGGCCAGAATCAACAATCCGTTGGATATCCGTTGCAGTTTCATCAATGTTCCCCGTTTCCTCACAAAATCTCGATTTACCGTAGCACAGTTGTGGGACAATGTCAATGGTGTCCGTTGTAAAGCGGCGCAAAACATGGTACAATAGCGCTGAAAAATTTCATGACGCAGGAGGAACACAACATGGAAACAAAGGTGTTGGAGCGCGCACAGCGCAAGCCTGAGGAACTTTGGGCCATTGAGGATTTGTTTGCCAGCGACCAGCAGTGGGAGCAGGCGTTGGAAGAGCTGCGCAAAGAACTGGCAAAGGTACCGCAGTACGCCGGAAAACTGGGCGAGTCGGCCCGGACGCTCTGCGCCTATTTGCAGTTGCAGGACCGGGTGGAACGGATGATCAGCGATCTGGCGGAGTATGCCCAGCGCCGCAATGATGAGGATACCCGTGTGGCGACCTATCAGGCCATGTCGGACCGCATCATTTCCGTCTGGGTGGAGGCCTCCGCGGCTTCCAGCTTCGAGACGCCGGAGGTGCTGGCCATTGAAGACGCGGTGCTGGAACAGTTCTATCGTGACGAACCGGCTTTGGAGCTGTACCGCCGGTATCTTGAGAACCTCCGCAGCCGCCGGGCCCATATTCTCTCTGCGGCGGAAGAGAAATTGCTGGCCGGTACCGGTGAGATGGCCCAGACGCCCAACGCGGCGTTTTCCATGTTTTGTGACGCCGATTTGACCTTTAAAGATGCCGTGGACGGGGCAGGGAAGTCCTATCCTTTGACCCAGGGCACCTACGGCCAGTATATGGAGAGCAGCGACCGGGCGCTGCGGAAGTCTGCCTTCCAGAATCTGTACGCCCCTTTCCGCCAGTTCCGCAACACCGTGGCGACCATGCTGTCGGGCCAGGTAAAGCAGCTGCAATTCTATGCAAACGCCCGCAACTATGGTTCTTCCCTGGAAGCCTCTCTCGATGGGACCCGGGTACCGGTGCCCGTATACCATAACCTTATTGATGCCGTCAACCGCAATATGGACAAGATGCACCGCTACGTCCGCCTGCGCAAGAAGCTGCTGGGTGTGGACGAGCTGCACATGTATGATGTCTATGCGCCGCTGGTGGAGGGCGTCAGCCGGAAGATCCCCTATGAAGAGGCCCGGGAGACGGTCTATGAAGCACTGGCGCCCATGGGCGAGGAATACCGCAAGATCCTGCGGGAGGGCTTTGACAACCGGTGGATCGACGTCTATGAAAACCCCGGTAAGCGGTCCGGCGCGTACTCTGCCGGCGCCCATGTCCATCCCTATGTGCTGCTCAATTACAACGGCACCCTGGACAGCCAGTTCACCCTGGCCCATGAGATGGGCCACGCCATCCATTCCTACCTGTCCAATAAGACCCAGCCCCAGCGCTACTGTGAGTATGTGATTTTTGTGGCCGAAGTGGCCTCCACCTGCAATGAAGCGCTGCTGATGGAGCATCTTCTGGCCAAAACCACCGACCGCAAGGAACGCGCCTACCTCATCAACCATTTCCTGGAGCAGTTCAAGAGCACCCTGTACCGGCAGACCATGTTTGCCGAGTTCGAGCTGCGTATGGGAGAGCTCAACGCCGGTGGTACCCCGCTGACGGCGGAGACACTGTGCAAGGAGTACCGGGCCCTCAATGAGCGGTATTTCGGTCCTGATATGGTGCTGGATGAGCAGATTGAGCTGGAGTGGGCCCGGATTCCCCACTTCTACTATAATTATTATGTGTTCCAGTACGCCACCGGTTACGCCGCAGCCATTGCACTGTCCCGGCGCATCCTGCGGGAAGGGGAGCCGGCGGTCAAAGATTACCTGAAGTTCCTGTCCGGCGGATGCAGCCAGGACCCCATCGACCTGCTCAAGGGCGCCGGTGTGGACATGACTACCGCCGCGCCGGTGGAGGAGGCGCTGGCCCTCTTTGATGAGCTGCTGGACGAGATGGAAGAACTGCTGGAGGCGTAAAGAGAGCGTATGGAGGAGTACGAACAAATCTTTCTGCCCACGCTGCACTACTTTGAAAACAACAACCGGTTTTCCGGCAGCTTTGGCCTGCTGCGGTTTATGCTGACGCCGCAGGTGTCCATGAAGTCACCCAAAGAGGTGGATTTGGAAGCCAGCACCATTTTGGGTCAGCTGTGGCACGGGCTGTATTGTATGGAAAAGAGCGAGATTGAGGCGGAGCAGACTTTCCCCATGAGCGCTCAGGGACTGGTGGACATCCGCGCCTGGCTGGAAGCCCATCAGAAGGATACGGAGCGGTAACCTATGAGAAGTCTGATTAAGTATCTGAAACGCTATACAAAAGAATGCATTTTGGGGCCGCTGTTCAAGCTGCTGGAAGCCACCTTTGAATTGTTTGTGCCCCTGGTGGTGGCGGCCATGATCGATACAGGCATCGCCAGCGGCGACAAAGGCTTTCTGCTGCGCCAGGGGGTGCTGCTGGTGGTCCTGGCCCTGATCGGTCTGACCTGCGCCATTACTGCCCAGTATTTTGCTGCCAAGGCGGCGGTGCATTTTGCCGGCGATCTGCGCCAACGGCTTTTTGCGCATATCCAGCGATTGCCCCATAGCCAGCAGGACCGGCTGGGCAGTGATACGCTGATTACCCGCATGACCAGCGATATCAACCAGGTCCAGACCGGTGTCAATCTGACGCTGCGGCTGCTGCTGCGGTCACCGTTTATCGTCTTCGGCGCTATGGTTATGGCCTGTACCATTGACCTGCGGGCCGCCGGGATTTTTTTGGGTGTCATCGCCGCTCTGTCGCTGGTGGTTTTCGGTATTATGCTGTGGAGCATCCCCCGTTATAAGGCGGTGCAGCAGCGTTTGGACAAGGTCCTGGGCGCTACGCGGGAAAACCTGTCCGGCGTCCGGGTCCTGCGGGCCTTTGGACGCCAGCGGCAGGAGACGGAGCGTTTTGACCAGCGGAATGAATCCCTGACCTCCTTTGGACTGTTTGTGGGCCGGATTACAGCCCTTATGAATCCCTTGACCTATGTGCTGGTGAATCTGGGCCTGGTGGTACTGCTGAAAACCGGCGCGTTGGAGGTGGACGGCGGCGTGCTGACGCAGGGCCAGGTGGTGGCCCTGGTCAACTACCTGTCGCAGATTCTGGTGGAGCTGGTGAAAATGGCCAATTTGATTATCAATATCACCAGGTCCTGGGCCTGCGGCAACCGTATTGCACAGCTCCTTTCCACACCGGAGGAGCCTTTGGGCACAGAACGGCAAACTGGTGAAAAAAGTTCGGATTCCGTCGTTTTTGATCATGTGTCCCTGACCTATGCAGACGGCGGTGCACCGGCGTTGAAAGACATTTCCTTTCGCGTAGGAAAGAACAGCGTTTTCGGAATTATTGGCGGTACTGGTTCCGGTAAAACATCAGTAATCAACCTGATTCCGGGATTTTATCAACCAACAAATGGCTCGGTGCTTGTCGATGGGTTATCCACAAAACTGTGGATAAATGACAGTCTCCGACAGCGCATCGGACTGGTTCCACAAAAGGCCAATTTGTTCCGGGGAACCATAGCGGAGAATCTGCGCTGGGGCGATCCAAATGCAACGGAAGCCCAGCTTTGGGAGGCGTTGGAGCGGGCCCAGGCGGCGGACTTTGTCCGGCAGAAGGAGTTGGGCCTGGAAACGGTGGTGGAGCAGGGAGGACGGAACTTTTCCGGCGGCCAGCGTCAACGACTGACTATTGCAAGAGCCCTGGTCCGGCGGCCGGAGATTCTGATTTTGGATGACAGCGCCTCGGCCCTGGACTACGCCACCGACGCCAAACTCCGCAAGGCATTGCGGGAACTGGAGAACACCACAGTGTTCATCGTTTCCCAGCGGACTTCGTCCATCCGGTTTGCCGATCAGATTCTGGTGCTGGAGGATGGACAAGCCGTAGGTCTGGGTACTCATGAGACCTTGCTGAAGACGTGCCCCGTCTACCGGGAAATCCACGCCACCCAGCAGGAACAGGAGGTGGGGGCATGAAGCAGAAAGAAACGCTGCGCCGCGTGCTGTCGTATCTGCGGCCCTACGGCGCGCTGCTGGTCCTGTCGCTGATTCTGGCCGTGGTGACTGTGGCTCTGACATTGTACATCCCGATTCTTACCGGTGACGCTGTGGACTGCCTGGTGGACCGGGGGGCCGTGGACTTTGCGGCCCTGGCTCCCATTTTAATGCAGATTGCTGTAGTGGCGGTGCTGACGGCTCTGAGCCAGTGGATTATGGGCCTGTGCAACAACCGGCTGACGCTGTGTACCGTCCGGGATATCCGGGCGGCGGCGTTCCGAAAGTTACAGAACCTGCCCACCCGGTATTTTGACGGCCATTCCAACGGCGACACCGTCAGCCGTATCATTGCCGATGCCGACCAGCTTTCCGATGGCCTGCTGCTGGGCTTTACCCAGCTGTTCACCGGCGTCATCACCATACTGGGCACCATTTTGTTTATGCTTTCAGTCAATGTGGTCATTACGTTGGTGGTGGTGCTGGTTACACCACTGTCCCTGCTGGTGGCGTCCTTCATCGCTAAACGGACCTATGCCATGTTTACCAAGCAGTCCGTGACCCGGGGCGAGCAGACAGCGCTGATTGAGGAGATGGTGGGCGGCGTCAAGCTGGTGCAGGCTTTTGGACAGCAGGAGCAGGTAATGGAACGGTTTGATGAAGTCAACGAGCGGTTGAAGAAATACTCCCTGCGGGCCATTTTCTTCTCCTCCATTACCAATCCGGCCACCCGGTTCATCAACAGTCTGGTCTATGCCGGTGTCGGTGTCACCGGTGCGTTCAGCGCACTGACAGGCGCCATCACCGTGGGTCAGCTGACCGTGTTCCTCAGTTATGCCAATCAGTATACGAAGCCGTTCAATGAAATTTCCGGCGTGGTAACGGAGCTCCAGAATGCCCTGGCCTGTGCCGGACGCATCTTCGCCCTGTTGGATGAGGAGGAGGAGACGCCGGACAGTCCGGACGCTGTGACGCCGGACCATTACGATGGCGCGGTAGAGCTGCGGGACGTGGCCTTTTCCTATACGCCGGAGCAATCGCTCATTACCGGGCTGAATCTCCAGGTGCATCCGGGCCAGCGCATTGCCATTGTCGGTCCCACAGGCTGCGGCAAGACAACGCTGATCAACCTGCTTATGCGGTTTTACGACGTCTGCGGCGGTTCCATTGCCGTGGATGGTACCGATATCCGGGAATTGACCCGGTCGGGCCTGCGCCGGGGCTTCGGTATGGTGCTCCAGGATACCTGGCTGGAGACGGCTACTATTGCTGAGAATATCGCTATGGGACGGCCTGACGCCACGCGGGAGGAGATTGAAGCGGCGGCCAAACAGGCCCACGCCCACAGCTTTATCTGCCGGCTGCCCCAGGGCTACGACACCATGGTGGAAAACGGCGGCGAGAGTTTGTCTCAGGGCCAGCGGCAGCTGCTGTGCATTGCGCGAGTCATGCTGTGCCGTCCGCCCATGCTGATTCTTGACGAGGCCACATCGTCCATCGATACTCGGACGGAACAAAAGATTCAGTCTGCCTTTTTGAAGCTCATGGAGGGCCGGACGGCCTTTATCGTGGCCCACCGTCTGTCCACCATCCGGGAGGCCGATGTGATTCTGGTCATGCGGGACGGTCATATTATCGAACAGGGCAGCCATGCGGAGTTGCTGGCCCGAAAGGGCTTCTATGCCCAGCTGTATGAGAGCCAGTTTGCTGTCTGATACCATGCTCTCATAAAATTTTAAAGGTTTATGAGCATAGACACCGCCAAGTGATGCTGCCTTTTTTGCAGTAAAATCCGTGAAAGCGTTTTATCAAGAACGATTAGGAATCCCCATTTTGAGAGAGGAAACATACTATGACAACGGTTCATTCAAAATCCGACAAGTTCCAGCGTTATTTCCTGTATTTTATGATGTATTGCGTCATCGGCTGGTGCTATGAGGTATTTCTGGAGGTGGTGGTTTACCGCTGGGGCTTCTCAAACCGGGGCGTCCTGTTCGGGCCCTATCTGCCGGTGTACGGTGTGGGAGCGCTGACCTTTTTGGCTACCCTGTATCCGCTGCTGCGGGGAAAGACCAAAAAGCAGAAACTGCTGCTGGTGCCGGTAATTTTCCTGGGCTGCGCTCTGGTGGCCACGGCCATTGAACTGGCGGCCTCTTACCTGTGCGAGCTGCTCCTGGGGGAATGGCCCTGGCAGACGTATGCCAGAGATTACAAAATTCAGTTCCAGGGCCGGATTGCGCTGTCGCCGTCGATCCGTTTCGGTCTGGGTGGGCTGCTGTTTCTGTATGGCTTGCAGCCTCTGTTTGAAAAGCTGATAGGACGGATGAAGCCCCGGACCCGTACCACTGTTTTTTGGATCGTACTGGCCATTGTTCTCTGTGATACGGTTGCCTTTGTGCTCCGGCAGGTCCTGGCATAAAAAGCAGAAAACCCGATGCGGAACATGTACCGCATCGGGTTTTTTGAATCGGAAATGCGTGGAATTACTTTTTACAGGGCATGGCGCTGACAGGGGGCTTGCCCTCGCCGGTCACCGACTGATACAGACGGTAACCGCCAGCCAGATTGTAGCAGTGGAAGCCCTCGCCGGTGAGAATGCGGCAGGCAATGTAGCTGCGCAGGCCGCTGTGGCAGTGAACGTAAATGGGCTTGGTGTTGTCCAATTCCTTCAAGTGCTGACGCAGCTCGTCCAGAGGAATGTTGGTGAAGCCGTCGATCATGCCGCGCGCGGCTTCCGCCGGGGTACGGACATCCAGCAGCTGCACACTGCCGTCTCTGGGCAGAGCGGCCACGTCGTGCCAGTGGAACTGGTGGACCAGACCCTTTTCAATGTTCTCAATGACGAAGCCCGCCATATTGACCGGGTCCTTGGCGGAGCCGAAGGGAGGTGCATAGCACAGTTCCAGCTGGGTCAGATCACGACCGGTAGCGTTGAAGCGGATGGCCGTGGCCAGCACGTCGCAGCGCTTGTCTACGCCGTCAAAGCCCACAATCTGTGCGCCGAGAATGCGGCCGGACAGGGTTTCAAAGAGCACCTTCATAGACATCATGGTGCTGCCGGGGTAGTAGCCGGCGTGGTTGGCCGAATACAGGAACACCTTGTCATAGTCGATGCCCTTGGCCTTGGCGGTGCGCTCATTGAGGCCCGTGGTGGCAATGGTCATGTCGAACAGCTTCAGTACGGCGCTGCCCTGGGTGCCGGTGTAGCGGGAGTGGAGTCCACAGATGTTGTCGGCAGCAATGCGGCCCTGCTTGTTGGCCGGACCGGCCAGCGGCACCATGGCCTTGTCGCCGGTGACGAACTCGTTGATTTCCACGGCGTCGCCCACGGCGTAGATGTTATCATCTTCCGTGCGCATGTGATCGTCCACCAGAATACCACCCTTGGCATTGCAGGGCAGTCCTGCCTCCTTGGCCAGACGGCTCTCAGGCCGGACACCAACAGACAGGATGACCACGTCGGCGGCCACGTCGCCGGTGGAAGTAGTGACGGTCATGGCGCCATCCCGCTCCACAATGCCGGTGACGGCGCTGCCGAGCATCAGCTTCAGACCCTTTTCTTTGGCGTAGTGGTGGACGTCGGCGGCCATGTCCGCATCCAGAGGGGCAATCAGATGATCGGCCATCTCCACGACGGTCACATCCAAACCGGCGTTGAGGAGATTTTCGGCCATTTCCACACCGATGTAACCGCCGCCGACGATGACGGCTTTCTTACCCTGACCCAGGGCCACCACCTTGTCACGGATGGCATAGGCGTCGGGAATATTGCGCAGGGTAAAGACATTGGCGGACTTGGCGCCCTCGATAGGCGGCACCAGGGGCTCGGCGCCGGTGGAGAGAATCAGCTTGTCATAGGTCTCCGTGTACTGCCGGTCCTCCTTGAGATCATGGATGGTGACCGTCTTCCCGGCACGGTCGATGGACACCACCTCCGAGAGCACACGGACGTCAATGTGGAACCGGTTATAGAAACTCTCAGGCGTTTGCAGCGTCAGGGCACTCTTCTCGGTGATTTCACCGCCGACATAGTAGGGCAGACCGCAGTTGGCAAAGGAGATATACTCGCCGCGCTCCAGCAGTACAATGTCGCTGCGCTCATCCAAACGACGCAGGCGGGCCGCAGCGCTGGCGCCGCCGGCCACACCGCCGACAATCACAGTTTTCATGAGAAATCCCTCCAGTTGATGTGACGCTCCCAGGGAAGCGTCAAAGAATCATGAAATGGTAATAAAAGTATTATAACTGTTTTTTTAAGCGTTGCAAAGTATGAAAGAAGCATTTATAATCATAGGTAATGAATTATCGATGGGGGGATGTCCGATGACGCTGCGCAGCCTGGAGGTTTTTCTGGCCGTCGTGGATGGCGGCAGTATGCGGGCGGCTGCCGAACGGCTGTACATCAGTCAACCGTCGGTCAGTGGTGTGGTGGCCGACCTGGAGGATGAATATGGCGTGCGGCTCTTTGAACGATTGGGCAAGAAACTGTGCATTACGCAGGAGGGCGAACAGTTGGCGGGCTATGCTCGGCGAATGCTGAGTCTCAATGAGGAAATCGGCCGCCAGATGCTCTGTGCCGGCAGCCGGACGCCACTGCGCATTGGCGCATCGGTCACTGTGGGCAGCAGTATTATGGCGGAGATCGTGGGCCGGGTCCAGGGACCGCAGCCCTATGTCTATGTGGCAAATACGGGGATTATTGAACAAAAAATCCTCCGCAATGAACTGGACGTGGGCATTGTGGAAGGTCATATTAAAAGCGACGATCTGGTGGTATCGCCTATGATGCCGGACCGTCTGGTGCTTGTATGCCGTCCGGACCATCGGTTCGGAGCACGCGACAGCGTCCGCGTGGAGGAGCTGGGCTCGGAACGGCTGATTTTGCGAGAACCGGAAAGCGGCACCCGGCAGGTGCTGGACCTGGAGTTTCAGCGGGCCGGTGTGAATATGCAGGTGGGATGGGAGTGTACCAACTCCCAGGCGATCCTCGACGCGGTAGGGGCGGGACTGGGCGTGGCGCTTATGTCGCCCCGGCTGCTGCGTAAGGGGACGGGACTGGTTACAGTTCCCATTTCCGACGGCCCGGTGGAGCGCTGGTTCTCCCTGGTGATTCATAAGGACAAGTATATCCGGCCGCCACTTCGGGCGTTTCTGGAACTTTGTAAGGAATATAAGGAATGTAAATAGGGAAAATCTTATGATTTTCATCGTGGGATTGGTAGTTTACTTTTCGGCTGGTATCCGCTATGCTGAAGTCAGAAAACAACAGACGCCAACAGACAGAAGGAGTGTCCAACGATGATCAAAGATTACGTCCGCAAGTATTATCTGGAGCAGGACCGCAACTGCGCCGAGACCGTGTTCCTGGCAGCCAATGAGGCATTGGGCCTGGGCCTGTCGGAGGAGAGCGCCAAACTGGTCAGCGCCTTTGGCGGCGGTATGGGCTGCGGCAGCACCTGCGGCGCGCTGGCCGGTTCCATGGCGATTCTGGGCCAGTGCAGAGTGCAGGGCAAAGCCCATACCACTGAGGGATTCAAGGAACAGTGCGCTGCTTTGAAGGAAGCCTTTGAGAAGCGTCTGGGCAGTACCTTCTGTAAAGAGTTGAAGGACAAGTATACAACGGAGCAGGAGCGCTGTCTGGCTGCGGTTACAGCCGCTGCCGAGGTACTGGAATCCTTCCTCAAGGGCAGCGAGGAGACGGAACTGCCTCCGCTGACCGCCGCCGATATCAAGCGGGTCAAGGCGCTGGGCTTCCTGCACCAGAAGGGAACCCGCTGCTTCAACGGTCGTATCCTGACCCGCAACGGCAAGATCACCGCTGCCGAGAGCCAATGTCTGACGGAGGCCGCCGAAAAGTTCGGTTCCGGTGAAATTGCCATGACCACCCGTTTGACCCTGGAGGTCCAGGGCATTCCCTATGAGAACATCGAGCCGTTCCGCCAGTATGTGGCCAAGGTGGGCCTGGAGACCGGCGGCACCGGCAGTAAGGTGCGCCCGGTAGTCAGCTGCAAAGGCACCACCTGTCAGTATGGCAACTGCGATACCTTTGCGTTGTCCAACCGCGTCCATGACCTATTCTATAAGGGCTACCACGATGTACTGCTGCCCCATAAGTTTAAGATTGCCGTGGGCGGATGCCCCAACAACTGCGTCAAGCCCGATCTCAACGACATCGGTATTGTGGGCCAGCGCGTTCCCGTGATTGACAACGACAAGTGCCGCGGCTGTAAGAAGTGCGCTGTGGAGGAGAACTGCCCCATCCATGTGGCCCATGTGGAAAACGGCAAACTGGACATCCCGGCAGACAGCTGCAACCACTGCGGCCGCTGTGTGGGCAAATGTCCGTTCCATGCTGTGGACGAGAGCCGTTACGGATACAAAATATATCTGGGCGGCCGCTGGGGCAAGAAAGTGGCACAGGGTCAGGCTATGACCAAGGTCTTCCACAGTGAGGAGGAGGTTATTGCCGTGCTGGAAAAGGCCATTCTCCTGTTCCGCGATCAGGGCATCACCGGCGAGCGCTTTGCCGACACCGTGGCCCGTCTCGGCTTTGAGAATGTGGAGGCCCAGTTGCTGGACAACGCATTGCTGGAGCACAAGGCGGAAATCCTGGGCGCTGAAAAGCATCTGGTGGGCGGCGCCACCTGCTGAAACCAAAACTCCATATCGTTCAAGGAGCAGACCGGAATTGCCCGGTCTGCTCTTTTTCATTTTCTGCTTGCATTCTGGCCCAAGGGAGGCTATACTGTGTCTGCTCCTGTTAAATTCACGTTAATTCTATGGAGGAACTTCCTTTGCAGACATCACTCAAGAATTTAAAACAGCGGGCCGGCTCCGCTGTCCAAAAACTGATACAGCACAAGGTGCTGTTTGCCATTCTGATCTCCTTTGTCCTGAATCTGACGCTGGAGAGTTTGTGCCGCCGCTCCCTGCTCAAGGGACTGCAATTTCTGGTGGACGCCCCCATGCCGTTTATCTACGGTATGGGTATCATTCTGCTGACTGTCAGTTTGGTGGGCCTAGTGCGCCGCCGCCGCTTTGCCTTACTGCTGATCTCCATCTTCTGGATCGCTCTGGGTGTGGTGGAATGCGTGCTGATGTCCTTTCGGATTACGCCGCTGACCGCCGTGGATTTCCGGCTGATTTTCTCTGTGTTCAGCATTCTGGATGTCTATTTGAATCCTTTCCAGGTGGTTTTGATTGTACTGGTCACCCTGGCCGTTCTGGCGGCGCTGGTGGTGGCGTTTTTGAAGCTGCCCCTCAGTGAGCCCGTGGACTATCTGCGTTCCGGGTTTGGCTGTGTGGCGGCGGGATTATACGTCTGGGGCACCACGGTACTCTTCACCAGCACCGGCATTCTGGCTACCCAGTTTGATAACCTGGGCAACGCCTATAACGCCTATGGCTTTACATACTGTTTCAGTACCAGTCTGTTCGACCGGGGCATCACCCAGCCGGAGGACTATTCGCCCGAGGAAGTGGGTACGGTGGTGGAGGAGTTGGATCAGGAGGAGCCGGATTCCACGGCCTCGGGCACCGAAACAAAAGTCATGCCCAATATTGTGGCTGTGCAGCTGGAGTCCTTTATGGATGTGAAATACCTCAAGGGCCTGACCTATTCGCAGGACCCGGTGCCCAATTTTACGGCGCTGAAAGAATTCTGCTCCACGGGTCTGCTGTCGGTGCCGTCCATCGGCGCCGGTACGGCCAACACGGAGTTTGAAATCCTGTCGGGTATGAGCCTGGACTATTTCGGTACCGGCGAATACCCCTATGAGACGATTCTGCAATCCAACGTCTGTGAATCGGTCAACTATGCTCTCAAGGAGGAGGGCTACGCCTGCCACGCCATCCACAACCACACGGGCACTTTCTACGATCGCAACAAAGTCTATGCCAATCTGGGGTTCGACACCTTCACATCGGTGGAGTATATGCTGCGGGTGGAGCGGAATCCCCTGGGATGGGCCAAGGACGCATTATTGACGGAGGAAATTCTCAAGGCGCTGGACTCCACGCCGGGACAGGATATGGTGTACACCGTGTCGGTGCAGCCCCACGGGAAATACCCCACGGAGGTACTGGACCCGAACCAGCCCATATCCGTGGCGGGCGAGTTGGAGGGCATCAACCCCATCAGCTTTGAATACTATGTCAATCAGATTTATGAGACCGACGCCTTTGTGGGCCAACTGGTCCAGGCACTGGCGGAGCGGGACGAACCCACAGTGCTGATACTTTTCGGTGACCATCTGCCCAACTTTGCCATTCAGCCGGAGTATCTGAGCAAGGGTGATCTGCTGCAAACGGAATATGTGATTTGGAACAACCTGGGTCTGCCCAAGGAGGACGAGGACCTGGAAGCCTACCAACTGATGGCCACAGTGCTGGGACAGCTGGGCTATCACGACGGTATGTTGACCAAACTCCACCAGGATCGGGACACCAATCCCGACTACCAGGAGGACTTGCAGATGCTGGGCTACGACCTGCTGTACGGCGACTATTACGCCTACGACGGACGGCTGCCCTATGAGCCGACGGATTTGCAGATGGGTGTTCTTCCCATTACTGTCAAACGGGCCGACAACCTCCATGATGAACTGTATGTGACCGGTCAGAACTTTACCGAATGCAGCCAAATTTCCATCAACGGCAAGCTACGGTCCGATACTATTTTCATCAACAGCAGTACTCTGATGTTGCCGGCCACGACGCTGGAACCCCTGGACGTGGTGGCAGTCTCCCAGGTGACAGCCCAGGGGGAAGCCTTATCCCAGTCCAACCAGTTTACCTATGTGGGTAGCTGACCCAAAAAACAACAACCAGCGGACGGCAGTCTCTTGACGGACGGCCGTCCGTTGTGTATAATGAGAAAAATTTAGCCATTTAAAACGTGATAACAAAGGAAGCGGTAACAATGAAACAATTGGTAGTGGTAGCGGGGCTGGGCCTCATCGGCGGCTCCATGGCCAAAGCGTTTAAAAAGCATACGGACTGCCTGGTGTACGGCTGGAACCGGACCCGGTCCGTGGCGGAGCGGGCTCTGGCCGACGGGGCCATCGACGGCATTGCCGACGAGGAGGTGCTGGCCCGGTGTGATCTGTTGATTCCGGTGCTGTATCCACGGGCCACAGTCGCTTTTCTGGAACGGGTCATTCCCACCATGAAGCCGGGGGCGGCCATAGTGGATTTGGTGGGTGTCAAGGAGGCGGTGGAGGAGGCGGTGACGCCCCTGGCTGCTGCCTATGGCATCCGATATACCGGCGGCCACCCCATGGCCGGTCTGGCCCGGGCGGGTTATGAGCGGTCCTTTGCGGAGCTGTTCGACGGCGCCAGTATGATTCTGGTGCCGACGGAAACCACGGGGGCTGGGGATTTGGACCGGTTCAGCGATTTGTTCCGGCAGGTGGGCTTCGGTACCATTCGCATCTGCGACGCCAAAACCCATGACCGGATGATTGCCCATACATCCCAGCTGGCCCATGTGGTGTCCAACTGCTATGTGAAAAGTCCCGTGTCGGCCAATTATGACGGCTTTGCCGGCGGCAGCTACCGGGATATGACCCGGGTGGCCCCGCTGAATGAAAAGGTCTGGACGGAGCTGTTCGCCATGAACCGTGCGGCGCTGGTGGAGGAGATCGACCTGCTGATAGCCCGGATGAACGAGGTGCGTCAGGCCATTGTGGACGGTGACGAAGCGACGTTGGAACGGCTTCTGCGGGAGGGCAGAGAGGCTCGGGAACGCATTGAGCTGCTGCATCCCAACGAACCGAAATTTGAATAATTTCATAAAAAACCCGCTTCTGTTTCGGCAGAAGCGGGTTTTTGTCAGGGGTTGTTTGGGCGACGGCTGCATCCGCGGCGGGCAATGCGGCGCTTTTTGCGGATTTTGGCAATGGTCAGCAGACCGACCACCAGAATCAGCACGGCGGCACTGGACCAGAGATAGAAGTCCGTATCGCCGCCGGCGGTTTTCACCGTCAGCCACAGGGAATCCATCAGCTGAGTGGATTCCGTGGGCAGAGCTAGGAAGCTGGAGCCTCTGGAAAGGGTTTCGGCGTCGGGATAGGCCACGGGATCATTGGCCACCGCAGGGTCCATGTATGCCTTGGCGGCGGAAATGGGGGTGGAATAGCCCAGGTAGTCCATGTTGCGGCCGGAGATTTCCGGATCGCAGAGGAAGTTGATAAAGGCTTCGGCGCCCTCTTTGTTGGTGCAGCCTTTGGGAATGCACATGGCGTCGATGAACATATTAAATCCCTCTTCAGGCAGGCAGAAGGAGAGGTCCGGGTTTTCCTCCACCATGGTCAAATAGTCGCCGGCATAGTAGGGGGCCAGCCAGGCTTCCTCCCGCTCCATTTTGGAGAAAATCTGGTCCATGACATATTGCTGGACATAGGGCTTCTGCTGCTGGAGCAGATTGGCGGCCTCCTGATATTCCGCCGGGTCGCTGCTGTTGATGCTGTAGCCCAGCCGCAGCTCCGCAATGGCGAAGGCGTCCCGGCAGTTGTCGAACATCAGAATTTTTCCCGCGTACTGGGGGTCCCACAGGGCGGACCAGCCGGTGACGTTGTCCACATACTTGCTGTTGTAGATCAGGCCCACGGTGCCCCAGGTGTAGGGTACGGAGTAGCGGTTCGCCGGGTCATAGGCCGTATTGCGGAAGGAGTCATCCACATACTGATAGTTGGGGATGTTGTCGAAGTTCAGGGGCTCCAGCATATCCTCGGCAATGAGCCGTCCCACCATGTAGTCCGACGGAATGATAACATCGTAGGAGGAGCCGCCGGTTTTCAGCTTGGTGTACATGGTCTCGTTGCTGTCGAAGGTCACATAGTTGACCTTGATGCCGGTTTCCTCTTCAAAGGCGGCAATCACATCGAGGGAACCGTCGGTGCCGTCGGAGATATACTGGCCCCAGTTGTAAACGTTAATGGTGCCGCCGGGGGCGGCGGCGGCCGTAATGGGCCAGGCTGCCAGCACCAACAGAGCGGTGAGCAGCAGAGTAACAAGGCGTTTCCTCAACGGGAAGGCTCCCTCCTTTGGGTCAGCTTGGTGCGGCGGCGCTTCAGGTCCCGCAGCTGCAACAGGTTCATGGCTACCATCAGCAGAAGAATCACGCCGAACATCAATGCGAACAGGGCGTAGATTTTTGGCTGAATGGGCTTTTTGGTGTAGTTGTAAATTTCCACCGGCAGGGTGACGAAGTCGGAGCCGGTGACAAAATAGCTGATGACGAAGTCGTCCAGACTCATGGTGAACGCCATCAGCGCACCGGAGACAATGCCCGGCAGAATCTCGTGGATGACCACTTTGGTAAAGGCCTGGAAGGGGGTACAGCCCAGGTCCTGGGCCGCCTCGGCCAAATCCGGGTCCATCTGTACCAGCTTGGGCATCACCGACAGAATGACATAGGGCAGATTGAACGTCACATGGGCAATCAGCAGCGTCCAGAACCCCAGGATGGAGTTGATTTTCAGCATGGTACCGGCAAAGGCAAAGAGCAGGGCCAGGGCCACGCCGGTGACGATCTCCGGGTTGGTCAGGGGAATGTTGGTGACGCCCAGAACGATGCGGCGCATGCGGCCCCGCATGGCGTGGATGCCCAGAGCGGCCATGGTGCCCAGAATGGTGGCGATGAGGCTGGACAGGACTGCCACCAGCACCGAATTGCCCAAAAGCCGCAGCAGGGACCCATCCCGGAACAGTTCGCCGTACTGGGAGAAGGTGAAGCCCTTCCAAACGGCCATATCGGTGCCCTGGTTGAAGGAGGACACCACCAGCAGAATCATGGGGATATAGAGGAAGAGGAACACCAGAAAGGTAAAAATTTTATTAAAGCGTCTCACAGGGTAGCCACTCCTTCCTCGTCATCGGTGCCAGAGAAGTGGTTCATCAGGCCCACGCACAGGAAGATCAACGCCATGAGAATTAACGACATGGCGGCGCCCAGGTTGGGGTTGTAAGCGCCCTTGAACTGGGACTCGATGACATCGCCAATGAGGACCGCGCCGGGGCTACCCAGCTTCTGGGAGATATAGAAGGTGGACACGGCAGGGACGAAGACCATGGTGATGCCGGAGACAATGCCGGGCACCGACAGGGGCAGAATAACCTTGGTGAACACCTGTACCTGATTGCAGCCCAGGTCCTGGGCGGCCTCAATGAGCCGCCGGTCGATTTTGATGAGGACCGTGTAGAGGGGCATAATCATAAAGGGCAGATAGTTGTAAACCATGCCCAGGATGACGGCGCCTGTGTTGCGGATCAGGGGCAGGGGGGCGAGACCCAGGGAGCGGAGAAAGTTGTTGATGATACCGGTGTCCTCCAGCAGGGAGACCCAGGCCATGGTTCGCAGCAGGAAGCTCAGGCACATGGGCAGCATAATGAGCATATAGTAGATTTTTTGCCGGGTGGGACTGGCCAGGGACATGCAGTAGGCCACGGGATAGCCGATCAGCAGACACAGGATACTGGAAAAAATGGACATCCAGGCCGACCGCAGCAAAATGGGTAGATATGCCCCCAGCCGCTGGATATTGGACAGAGTGAATTGACCGGTTCCATCGGTAAACGCGAAATAAAAGACGATGCCCAGGGGAATCAGGGTGAACAAAATCATCCAAATCACATAGGGGCCGGACAGCCAGCTACGCTTCATCTTCGCCGCCCTCCGCAATCTCGTCGTATTCCGCCGAATAGGAGCTGTAATCACCGAACATGCCGGAGTATTCGCTCTTCTTCATGACGTGGATATCCTCGGGATTCAGCCGGATGCCGATGTAGGAGCCGACCTCCTGGTAGTCGGTGGACTGAATCAGCCACTTGAAGCCCTTGAAATCCACGATGATATCGTAGTGGACGCCCTTAAAGGTGATGGCCGTGACGGTGCCGCACAGGTGGCCGTCGTCGGCGGGGACAATGTCGATATCTTCCGGGCGGATGACCACGTCCACCGGCTCATCCTTGGCAAAGCCTTTGTCGAGACAGGGGAACTGACGGCCGAAGAACTCCACCAGCAGGTCCTGCCGCATGATGCCGTCAAGGATATTGGACTCGCCGATGAAATCGGCTACAAAGGCGTTTTTCGGCTCGTTGTAAATATCCTCCGGGCGGCCAATCTGCTGAATGTGGCCCTTGTCCATGACCACAATGGTGTCGGACATGGTCAGCGCTTCTTCCTGGTCGTGGGTGACATAGATAAAGGTGATGCCCATGGCCTGCTGAATGCGCTTCAATTCGTTCTGCATATCCTTGCGGAGACGCAGGTCCAGGGCGCCCAGGGGCTCATCCAGCAGCAGAACCTTGGGCCGGTTGACCAGGGCGCGGGCGATGGCCACCCGCTGCTGCTGTCCGCCGGACAGAGACGTGACCTTGCGGTTCTCAAAGCCCCTGAGACTGACAATATCCAGCATCTCCATGACCCGCTCGTCGATTTCCCGTTCGCTGAGTTTGGCCAGCCGAAGGCCAAAGGCAATGTTGTCGTAGACGTCCAGGTGAGGGAACAGGGCGTAACGCTGGAACACCGTGTTGATCTTGCGCTTGTGGGGCGGCAGCTCGTTGATGCGCTGGCCGTCAAAGAGAATTTCACCGGAGGTGGGTGTCAAAAAACCGCCGATCATCCGCAGCGTTGTCGTCTTGCCGCAGCCGCTGGGACCCAGCAGCGTGAGAAATTCGTGGTCATTGATATATAGGTTGATCCCTTTGAGGATGGTTTCGCCATCTTCAAAGGTCATGGTCAGGTCCGTCAAGCGGATGAGTTCCTTTGCCATGCTCCGCCCTCTCTTTCTTCGGAATGGTGGCCCACGGAAGCGGCGCTCCGCAGGCCATAGAATGACTATATAAAATAAAGGAGTCGATGTCAACGAAAATCGACGGATTTCGCCGCGTTTACCATGTATAACCCGGGAAATACTGCTCCACGAAGTCCACATCTTCCACCTGGAACGTCTTTCCGTCCAGGTGGGAGAGACATCCGGCGTCGGTGGTGAAGGTGAACGTCAGCTTGTAGGAGTAGAGGGCCTGGAATTTTCGGTCATAGCGCTTGTCCAGCTTTCCATACTTGCCGTCGCCCAGGAGCGGGTGTCCGGCGGCAGCCATCTGGGCGCGAATCTGATGAGTTCGACCGGTGATCAACTCACACTCCACCAGGGACAGGCCGTTGCGGGTACACAGGGTTTTGTAACGGGTCACCGACGTTTTAGCGCCGGGCTGGGACGTCTTCGTCACATAGACACGGTTTTTGGCGGCGTCCTTGAAAATATAGCCCTCCAGCTTGCCCTCCGGCGGCTTGGGGGTACCGTAGACGATGCAGAGATACCGCTTGTCCAATTCCCGGTCCCGGATTTTCTGGTTGAGAATGCGCAGGGCCTCGGCGGTCTTGGCGGCGATGACAATGCCGCCGGTGTTCCGATCGATGCGGTTGCACAGTGCGGGCGTAAAACTGTTTTCCTCCCGGGGACGCCACTCCCGCTTGGCGTAGAGATACGCCTGGATGTGGTCAATCAAGGTTTTGCCGTATTCCGCACCGTCGTGGGGGTGGACCGCCTGGCCGGGTTTTTTGTCCACCAGCAGAATGTGCTCATCCTCGTAGACAATGTGCAGCTTGGGAGTGGAAACAGTCAGATAGGCATTTTCCGCTTTGGGGGTTTCAAAAAACTCGTCGTTGATATATAATTGCAGTACGTTGCCCTCCACCAATCGGGTGTCGCGGCTGGCGCCTTTGCCGTTGACCTTGATCCGCTTGAGACGGATGTATTTCTGTAACAGGCTGGCCGGCAGCAGGGGAACGGATTTGGCCACGAAGCGGTCCAGCCGCTGGCCGGCGTCGTTGCGTCCGATGTGCAGTTCTTTCATAGTGTGCCTCCGTTGTGTGGTTCGTACTCCCATCATGTACGGTGGAACGGGGAATGTCAAGGGCCTGGAATCACATTTTTTAAATTTTTTGTAAAAAAGGGTTTGACAATTCCGGAAACATACTATACAATATACCCTGCACGACTAATGGAGTGGGTGAACGCATATGCTGCTAGGATTGTCCAAGATCATCGACTGCCCCGGTGGCATCGTTCCGTTTGAAATGACACTGGATTTGCGCGAAGAAACCTTCGGCGGCGGACGGCCGGTTACGGAACCGGTACGCTGTACCGGACAGGTTCGCAACACAGCCGGTGTCCTGGTTCTCACCGGCACCCTGGAAACGCGGCTCCACGGCACTTGCGACCGTTGCGCCACGGAATTTTCCCGGGACGTACGGTTCCCTGTGGAGGCTATTTTGGTCCGGGAACTGGCCGACGAGGACAACGCCGACGAGTGGACGTTCCTGCTGGACGGCGATAACGCCGATCTGGACGACATTATGACTACGGCCTTTGTGTTGTCCATGGATTCCAAGCTCCTGTGCAGCGAGGACTGTAAAGGACTTTGCGCCAAATGCGGCAAGAACCTCAACGAGGGACCCTGCCAGTGCAAACCCGATGTGGATCCACGCTTTGCTGCGTTGCAGCAGCTGCTACAATAATTTACAAGCCCATGCCGAAAGGCATTTAGACCAAGGAGGTGTCACAAATGGCTGTACCCAAGTGTAAAGTTTCCAAGGCAAGACGCGACAAGAGACGCAACTCTCACTGGAAGATTTCCATCCCCGGCGTAGTCGCTTGCCCCAAGTGCGGCGCTCCCCGTCTGCCCCACAGAGCATGCAAGGCTTGCGGAACATACAACGGACGTGAAGTCGTTGCTGTCGAGGCGAAGTAAGTCCCAATGCAAAGAAACTAAGAGGCCGGTCCTTGGATCTGCCTCTTTTTCTTTTGCCTTCGACAGGAACCGAGGGCTTTCCGGTTGACCGGACCGGCGGCCCATGTCATAATAGAATTGGCGTAGTTCCAAAGGGGCTGCGCCTCGGACAAACCATATAGGAGGTGTCTGCATGGCAAAGCCCATTGTAGCCATTGTGGGCCGGCCCAACGTGGGCAAGTCCCTGTTATTCAATAAACTGACCGGCCGCCGGACAGCCATCGTGGAGGACACACCCGGCGTCACCCGGGACCGCCTTTACGGCGACTGCGAATGGAACGGCCGGACCTTTTCCCTGGTGGATACCGGCGGTATCGAGCCGGGTACCGACAGCGAGATGCTGCAATTCATGCGCCGTCAGGCGGAAATCGCCATTGAGACAGCGGATGTCATCATCATGGTCACCGATGTGACCGTGGGCCTCACTGCTGCCGACAGCGCCGTGGGCTCCATGCTCCAGCGGTCCAAAAAGCCGGTGGTCCTGGCTGTCAACAAGTGCGACAGCGTTGGCCAGGTCAATGCCGACGTCTACGAATTCTACGCTCTGGGTCTGGGCGATCCCATTGAGGTCTCCGCCGTCCACGGCCACGGCACCGGCGATCTGCTGGACGCCTGTGTGGCTGCTTTCCCGGAGGAAGTGGAGGAGGAAGAGGACGAGGATGTCATCAAGGTGGCCATCATCGGCAAGCCCAACGTGGGCAAGTCCAGTCTGCTCAACCGCATTCTGGGCGAAGAACGCGTGATTGTGTCCAATGTGGCCGGCACCACCCGGGATGCCATCGACAGTTATTTTGAAAACGAACACGGCAAGTATCTGTTTATCGATACCGCCGGTATGCGCCGGAAATCCAAGGTGGACGACGCCATTGAGCGCTACAGCAACCTGCGGACCATCAGCGCCATTGAGCGGGCCGACGTTTGTTTGATTCTGGTGGATGCTCAGGAGGGCGTTACCGACCAGGATACCAAGATTGCCGGTCTGGCCCACGAGGCTGGAAAAGCCAGCATCATCGTTGTCAACAAGTGGGACGCCGTGGAAAAGGACACCAACACCATGGCCAAGATGACGGAAGAGGTCCGCCGGGATTTGGCCTATATGACCTATGCGCCGGTGGTGTACCTGTCGGCGCTGACGGGCCAGCGGGTAGATCGGATTTTTGAAGAGATTAACGCCGTGTCCAACGCCGCTGCCATGCGCATCACCACCGGTATGCTCAACAACATTCTGGAGGACGCCATGGCCCGGGTGCAGCCGCCGTCGGACAAGGGCCGCCGCCTGAAGATCTACTATATGACCCAGGCCGGCGTCAAGCCGCCCCACTTTGTCATCTTCTGCAACGATGCCCGGTTGTTCCACTTCTCCTATCAGCGGTATCTGGAAAATCAGATTCGCTCGGTGTTTGGTCTGGTGGGTACGCCGGTGCGCATCACCATCCGGCAGAAAGGGGATAAGGAGGGATGAGCGCGTTCTGGCTGTTCTTTGCAATCACAGCGGTTGCGGGATATCTGCTGGGCAATCTCAACGGCGCCATCCTGATTTCCCGCCTGGTCATGAAGGAGGACGTCCGCACCAAGGGCAGCGGCAACGCGGGCCTGACCAACTTTCACCGCACCTACGGCGGTCTGTCCACGTTTCTGGTGCTGGGCATCGATGTGGTTAAGACCGTGGTGGCGGCGCTCCTGGGTACCTGGCTCCTGGGGCGCTTCGGCTATGGGGACCTGGGTCGTATGCTGGGCGGATTCTGTGCGGTTCTGGGTCATATGTTTCCCATTGCTTTTCAGTTCCGCGGCGGCAAGGGCATTCTCAGCGCCGCCACCCTGGCGGCCATGATGGACTGGCGGCTCTTCCTGGCCCTGCTGGTGATGTTTGTCATCGTGGTCTATTTTACCAAATATGTTTCTTTGGGCTCCTGCCTGGGGGCGGTCCTGTTTGTCCCGGCCTTTTTCATCCTCTATCCGGGCCGGTGGGCGATCATCGCCCAGGCGGTGATTCTGGCGGCTCTGGTTCTCTATAAGCACCGGAGCAACATCCGCAGACTGATCAAAGGGGAGGAGAACAAGCTTTCCTTCCACAAAAAACAAAAAAGCTGATAAACGCATAGAATTGAGGAGGCGACGGATATGGAAATCGCAGTGGTAGGCAGCGGCGGTTGGGGTACGGCTCTGGCGCGGCTGCTGGTAAAAAACGGCCATGAGGTCACCTTGTGGTCTTTCCATGAGCAGGAGGCCCGGTCTCTGTCTGAAACCCGGGAGAATCGGCTGCTCAAGGGTGTGATGCTGCCGGACATGCACTTCACCAGCGACCCGGCCTGCGTGGCGGGCAAACGTCTGGTGGTCATGGCGTCGCCGTCCTTTGCTGTGCGCGCTACGGCGGAGCAGGTGGCGCCTCATCTGCGGGAGGATGCGGTGCTGGTCTCTGTGTCCAAGGGCATTGAGGCGGGGACGTCCAAGCGGCTCAGCGAGATCCTCCGGGAGGTCACGGGCCGGACGGTGGCGGTGCTCTGCGGTCCGTCTCACGCTGAGGAGGTGGCCAGGGACATCCCCACGGGCTGCGTGGCGGCCTGTGAAGACATCGCCGTGGCGGAGATGGTGCAGGACGTCTTTATGAACGAGCGGTTCCGGGTGTATGCCAGTACCGATGTGGTGGGCGTAGAACTGGGCGCTGCCCTGAAGAACGTCATTGCCCTCTGCGCCGGTATTTCCGACGGTATGGGCTTTGGCGATAACACCAAGGCCTTGCTGATGACCCGCGGTTTGACGGAAGTGGCCCGCCTGGGCGTGGCCATGGGGGGCCAAAAAGAGACCTTCGCCGGATTGGCCGGCGTGGGTGATTTGATTGTCACCTGCACGTCCATGCACTCCCGCAACCGCCGGGCCGGCATTCTCATCGGCCAGGGCAAGAATGTCCAGGAGGCCATGGAAGAGGTGGGCGCCGTGGTGGAGGGTTACTACGCCGCCAAATCCGCCTATGAACTGGCGGAAAAGGCCCATGTGGAGATGCCCATTGTCCGGCAGGCCTATGCCACCCTCTATGAAGGCTGCGACCCCGGCGCGGCGCTGCATGCGCTCATGGGACGCGAAAAACGTCATGAATTTGAAGATGTTGGCTGGAATTGACAAATTATTGTGTTTTTTGTACGATTGAAAGATTAAATTTTGTTTAAGATTCTGATTTTTATTGTAAATCGTACAAAGATGCGCTATACTAATGACACAAAATCCTAGGGGCGGCAGCGCCGGGTCTCTGCCTGCCGTCCGTCGTAAAAGGTGATAAAATTGAGGACCATGTTTTATCCGGAGGCCGTGTCGCTCTCGGTGCTGATCAACGTGTTCTTTCTTTACAGCTTTTTGGGATGGCTTATGGAGTGCATCGTCATTCGCCGGGAAAAGGGCCATTGGGAAAACCGCGGCTTTGCCCACAGTCCCTTCTGCATTATCTATGGTTTTGGTTCCATGCTGGGCTATGCGGCGCTGAACCCGCTGGCGGACAATCTGGTGCTGCTGTTTTTTGTCGGCGCTCTGACGGCCACGGGGTTTGAATACCTGGTGGGTCGGGCCATGCAGCGGCTGTTCGGAGATTTCTGGTGGGACTATTCGGAGAAGAAATTCAACTACAAAGGCATTCTCTGCCTGGAGAGCACCATGGGCTGGGGACTGCTGGCGCTGTTTGTCATCCTGTTTTTGCATAAAACAGTGTTCTGGCTGGTGCTCCATCTGTCGGAGCGGACCAGTTGGTGGCTGTCCTTTGCGCTTAGTGTGATCTATCTGGTGGATTTTATTGTCAGTGCCAAGAAGGCCCGCCGGGAATTCCGCGGCGGGCTGGAGATGGGGAAGGAGGAACGGTTTTGAGTGTACGGTTGCCGCAGGACCTGCTGTACCGCGCCGCCATTGCCGACCTGTGGGAGCATGAGGCAGTGCAGTCCATGGCGCAGTTTATGCAGCACGGAACTACCAGCTGTTTGCACCACTGTGTCAACGTGTCCTATCTCAGTTATTGCTATTGCCGGGATCGGGGACTGGATGCCCGTGCAGCAGCCCGGGGCGGGCTTCTGCACGACCTGTTCCTCTACGACTGGCATACTTACCGCCCGGCCAAAGGAGAACTGCTCCACGGTTTTGAGCACCCGCGTAAGGCGCTGCACAATGCCCGGAAGTATTTCGATCTGACGCCGGTGGAAGAGGATATCATTCTGCGCCATATGTGGCCGCTGACCCGCAATCTGCCGGCCACGGCCGAGGGCAGAGTGGTGACCATGTTTGATAAATACGTCAGTCTCATGGAAACATTCCGTGTACCGGTGCGGATTCCCGCGCCGCTGGCGGAAGCTTAACTCCATACCATTCAAAAGCGGACCGCAGAGGCGGCCCGCTTTTCTGTATGGTCCAATCTGCAATTGACGGGAAGGAAAAAAGAAAAGCAGACCATCTTTCGATGATCTGCTTGACTTTTTGGGTGTGTGATTACACAGCGCGCTCGACCTTGTTGGAGCGCAAGCATCTCGTACAGACGTAAACATGGCGCGGAGTACCGTCAACAATCGCCTTGACGCGCTTGACGTTGGGCTTCCACATCCGATTGGAACGTCTGTGGGAGTGGGAAACCTTAATTCCGAACGCAACACCCTTGCCGCAAATATCGCACTTAGCCACTGGCTGCACCTCCTTGCCATGAAAAAATTTAACGCTTTGACACGCAGTAAATATGTTATCAGATTTTAAGTGAAATTGCAAGAGTTTTTTGCAAGATTTTTGTCTTATTTTTTCAAAGGGATTGGTTGCGAAATAGTGTGGTACACGGTATAATAAGAACAATCACTCCGCATGGTGAAAAAAACCGGGTTTTTGGCGGTCTGCTGTACCCGTAAGAAGATTGTTGAGAAAATTTATGAGGTGAGAAGATCATGATCCATTCTTACAGTGTTGCGCTGACGCAGCTGGTGAAGGAATTTAATTTGCGTCCCATTCATAAGGCTACCGATTATGAACAGATCAACATCACGGTGGACGATATCAGCAGACCCGGCCTGCAGCTGGCCGGTTATTTTGACCATTTTGAACCCATGCGCCTACAGGTCATCGGTACGGTGGAGACCACCTACCTCAACAAGCTGTCGGGGGACGAGCGCCGCAGCATCTTTGACCGATACTTCTCCTACAAGATTCCGGCGCTGATCATTTCCCGCGATCTGGACCCTCTGCCGGAGTGTCTGGAGATGGCGGCCAAGCATGACATTACCATTTTGCAGGGCAGCGAGACCACATCGTACATCGTCTCCAGCCTGATCTCCGCTCTGAAGGTCTATCTGGCGCCCCGGATTACCCGTCACGGCGTCCTGGTGGAGGTTTACGGCGAGGGCCTGCTGCTGCTGGGCGAAAGCGGCATCGGTAAGTCCGAGGCGGCGGTGGAGCTGCTCAAGCGCGGCCACCGGCTTATCGCCGACGACGCCGTGGAGATCAAAAAGGTCTCCTCCAGGAAATGTTTTGGTACGGCGCCGGAGCTGATCCGGCACTATATCGAGCTGCGGGGCATTGGCGTCATCAATGTGGCCAAGCTCTTCGGTATGGCTGCGGTCAAGGACAGCGCCGACATCGACCTGATCATCAACATTGTTCCCTGGCGGGACGGCGAAGCCTATGACCGTCTGGGTCTGGAGAACCAGTATACCGATATTCTGGGCGTCAAAATTCCGTCCCTGACCATTCCCATCACTCCGGGCCGGAACCTGGCGGTGATTCTGGAGGTGGCTGCCATGAACAACCGTCAAAAGAAGATGGGTTACAACGCCGCCGCTGAATTTACAGAGCAGATCAATAAGCATTTCGATTCTTCCTTCGGCCAGAGTTTCTAAAAATTTCCCGGGCGTCCGTTTACGGATGCCCGGTTTTTGTCTGCTTTGGCTATTTGCAAGGAGGCGGACATATGATATGATTAGAATTCTAAGAAACCAGCGCCGCCGGAGCGGCAGAGAGGAGCCAGTGAAGTATGGGTGCAGAATGGATTACCGCCCTGCAAACAGCGTGTCCCGAAGTGGAGGTGCGTCCGGGGGAGCCCATGGCGGAGCATGTGTCGTTTCGACTGGGCGGACCAGCGGCGGCCATGGCCTTTCCCAATAGTGAGGAACAGGTCCGGCAGCTGCTGGCGTTCTGTGACGCACGGAAGATCACGCCCCTGATTTTGGGCGCCGGCACCAATGTGCTGCCGCCGGACGGCGGTCTGGAAACGCTGGTCCTCTGTCTCAAGGGCGGTCTGATGACGCTGGAGCGGCAGGGGGACTGCATTGTGGTGGGGGCAGGTGTCACCATGGCCCAGGCGGCGGCCTTTGCTGCCGACCAGGGATTGGCAGGACTGGAATTTGCCCACGGCATCCCTGGCACCATGGGCGGCGGCGTCTATATGAATGCCGGAGCCTACGGCGGCGAGCTGTGCCGGGTCTGTGTGGAGACAACCGTGCTGCGGAACGGCGCCTTTGTCACTGTGGCAGGGGAGGACCAGGGGTTCTCGTACCGCCACAGCACCTTCCAGGACGACGGCAGTGTGATTCTGCGGGTCGTCTGCCGTCTGACGCCGGATGACCCGGAAGCCATTCGGGAACGGATGCGGGAACTGGCCCAACGGCGGCGGACGTCCCAGCCCCTGGAGCTGCCCTCGGCTGGCAGTACCTTCAAGCGGCCTGTGGGCGGTTACGCCGCGGCGCTTATTGAACAGGCGGGCCTCAAAGGCTTCCGCGTGGGCGGTGCGTCGGTGTCCACTAAGCACGCCGGTTTTGTGGTCAATGACAACGGCGCGACCTGTGCCGATGTGCTGGCCTTGATTGCCGCTGTGCAGAAAAAGGTATTGGAACAGTCCGGCATCCAGCTGGAGCCGGAAGTGCGGATTTTGTGAGGTGACAGAGCATGCAATTTCTGATTGTATCCGGTATGTCCGGCGCCGGTAAAAGTAAAGCGCTGGATTGCCTGGAGGACCTGGGATTCTACTGCGTGGACAATATGCCGGAGGATTTGATTCCTCAGTTTGCCCAGCTGTGTATGGCCACCAAGTCCAAGTTTGAAAAGGTGGCCCTGGTCACCGACATCCGCAGCGGCCTGACCTTTGACGGCTTGTTTATGGCGCTGGATTCCCTGGAAAAAATGGAGTGCGACTACGCCATTGTCTTTGTAGAGTGCTCCAAGGAGACGCTGGTCAAGCGCTACAAGGAGACGCGGCGCAAGCACCCATTGACCAAGGACGGCACGGAACTGCTGGCTGCCGTGGAACGGGAGCAGAAGCTGCTGGAGCCCATCCGCAACCGGGCCAATTACATTATTGACACCACCAACCTGTCAACGGGCAAGCTGCGGGGCGAGCTGGTGAACCTCTTTGCCGGGGAACAGCGGGACCACGCCATGACGGTCAACGTCATTTCCTTCGGGTTTAAATACGGCCTGCCCATGGACGCCGATCTGGTCTTTGATGTGCGGATGCTGCCGAATCCCTACTATATTGCAGAGCTAAAACGCCGGACCGGCCTGGAAAAGCCTGTGCGGGACTTTGTTTTTTCCTACCAGCAGACGCTGGACTTTATGGAAAAGCTGGAGGACCTGATGAGTTTTTCCCTGCCCCTCTACGTGGAGGAGGGCAAGACCAATCTGGTCATCGCCATCGGCTGCACCGGCGGCCATCACCGGTCTGTGGCCGTAGCCAAGGAGCTGGGCGACCACATCGCCCGACTGGGCTTTGTGACCACGGTGGGGCATCGGGACATCTCCCGGGAGTGACAGGAGGCGTCTATGCGGTATTTTGATGAATCGGTCCGGGTCTACGTGCCCGGGCGGAATAATCCCAAGGTGGTCTGTATCGGCGGCGGCCATGGCCTGTCAGCCATGCTGCGGGGTCTCAAGCGCCATACCCGCAACATCACCGCCATTGTCACCGTGGCAGACGACGGCGGCGGCTCCGGTATGCTGCGGGAGGATTTGGGAATGCCGCCTCCCGGCGACATCCGCAACTGCATTCTGGCGCTGGCCAACACGGAACCCACCATGGAAAAGCTGCTGAACTACCGGTTCTGTGAGGGATCGCTTTGCGGCCAGAGCTTTGGCAATCTGTTTCTGGCGGCCATGAACGGGATTTCTGACACCTTTGACGAGGCAGTGAACCGCATGGGTGAGGTTTTGGCCATCACGGGCCGGGTACTGCCGGTGACCAATCAGGATGTCCATTTGGAGGCGGAGTTTGAAAACGGAAGCCGCGTCCTGGGTGAGAGTAAAATCTTTTACCATAAAAAAGAAAACGACTGCCGCATCACCCAGGTGCGTCTGGTGCCGGAGCATCCCCAGGCGCTGCCGGAGAGTTTGGAGGCCATTGCCGACGCCGATATGATCGTTATGGGGCCCGGCAGTCTCTATACCAGCATCATTCCCAATTTCCTGGTGGACGGCATAGCCGAAGCCGTGGCGGCGTCTCCGGCCTGTAAAGTCCTGGTTATGAACATCATGACCCAGGAGGGAGAGACCGAGGGGTATACGGGCGCGGACCATGTGCGGGCGCTGCTGCGCCATGGCGGCCCCAATATTATCGATGTGTGCGTGGCCAACAGCACGCCGGTGCCGGAGGATGTGTCCGACGCCTACCGGGTGGAGGACGCGGAGCAGCTGATCCTGTGCCGGGAGGAGATCGAAGCCATGGGCATTCAGGTCCGGTGCCACCCGTTGCTGGCCATGGGCCAGCGGGCCCGCCATGATTCGGCGGCCCTGGCAACGGTGCTGATGGATGTGCTGCGGAACTACGCCGTTGGATAGGGGGGAACGCCATGTCCTTTGCATCCAATATCAAGCAGGAGCTGTGCCGCCATCCGGTCCAGAAGCGGTGCTGTGCTGTGGCCGAGGCTTTCGGCATTCTGCTCTATGGCAATACCTTTACGCCGTCCTTAATCAAAATTGTCACCGAGAGTGCAGACTTTGCAGAACGCCTGCCGAAAGTGTTCCGCAAGGCGTTCAATCTGCGCTTTGACAGCGAACCGGAGGAAGGAACCGGCAAACGGACCTTCCTGATCACGGACCGGGAGAAGATCGACCGGATTTTTGAGACCTTTGATCTGGTAGCCGGGGAGAGCGTGACGCTCCACGTCAACTACGGCATGTTGGAGGAGGAATGCTGCCGCAACGCCTTTCTGCGGGGGGCGTTTCTGTCCGGCGGCAGCGTCACGGACCCGGAAAAACGGTATCATCTGGAGTTCTGTACCACCCATCAGAAGGTGGGGTTGGAGACGGAGGCGCTGCTGTTGGATATGGGGTTTTATCCCAAGGACACCCTGCGTAGCGGCACTTGTGTCATCTATTTCAAGCAAAGCGACGCCATCGCTGACGTTCTGACCTATTTGGGCGCGCCGGTGGGCGGCATGGCCATTCTGGAAGCCAAGGTGGAAAAGGAACTGCGCAACGGCGTCAACCGCCGGGTTAACTGCGACACGGCCAATCTGACCAAGGTGGTGGACGCGGCCCAGGACCAGATTGCCGCCATCCGCCGTCTGGAGGAGACGGGGCAGCTGGATCAGCTGCCGGAGAAGCTGCGCCAGACGGCTAAACTGAGGGTCCAGCACCCGGAGGCCACGCTGTCGGAACTGGCTGGTATGTTGGAACCGCCCCTGACCAAATCGGCGTTGAATCACCGCATGAGAAAACTGATGGAATTGTCAAAACAGTGAAAGGAAGTTGTCTATGGCATTCGTACACCTCCACGTCCATACGGAATACAGTCTCCTGGACGGCGCCTGCCGGATTGGCCGCATGATGGAGCGGGTCAAGGAGCTGGGCCAGGAGGCCGTGGCCATTACGGACCACGGCGTCATGTACGGTGTCATTGACTTTTACCGGGCGGCCAAGAAAGCCGGCATCAAGCCCATCATCGGCTGTGAGGTCTATGTGGCCCCCCGGAGCCGCCACGACAAGGTCCACGGCACCGACAATGAGGCGTATCACCTGATACTTCTGTGTATGAATGAGACGGGCTACCAGAATCTCAGCTACATGGTGTCCCAGGGCTTTCTCGATGGTTTTTACGGCAAGCCCCGTGTGGATATGGAGCTGCTGCGGGCCCACAGTGAGGGGCTGATCTGTCTGTCGGCCTGTGTAGCGGGCCAGGTGCCCCAGCTGCTGCTCCATGACAACTACGAAGCCGCCAAGGCCAAGGCCCTGGAGTTTGCAGCGATTTTCCCGGGCCGCTACTATCTCGAATTGCAGGATCACGGCCTGGAGGTCCAGACCCGTGTCAACCAGGGCATTCTGCGGCTGGCCAAGGAGACGGGCCTGCCTCTGGTGGCGACCAACGACGCCCACTATCTGCGCCGGGAGGAGAGCGAACTCCAGGATGTACTCATGTGTATTCAGATGCAGAAAACCGTGGAGGACCAGGACCGGATGCGCTTTGAGACGGAGGAATTCTATCTCAAGAGCGAGGAGGAGATGGCATCCCTCTTTCCCAATGTGCCGGAGGCCCTGGAAAACACGGTGCGCATTGCGGAACAGTGCAACATGGAGTTTACCTTCGGCAATTACCATTTGCCGGAATTTAAGCTGCCCCCCGGGGAGACCAATGTGGGTTATTTCCGCAAGCTGTGCCTCCAAGGCTTTGCCAAACGGTACCCCAACCCCACGGAGCAGCATAAAAACCAGCTGGAATATGAGATGCAGATGATCGAGAAAATGGGCTATGTGGACTATTTTCTCATTGTGGCGGACTTTGTGGACTTTGCCAAGCGGTCCGGCATTCCCGTGGGGCCGGGCCGCGGCAGCGCCGCCGGCGCCATCGTGTCCTATTGCCTGTTTATCACCGATCTGGACCCCATGCAGTATGGTCTGGTGTTTGAACGGTTCCTGAACCCGGAGCGGGTCAGCATGCCCGATATCGATATGGACTTCTGCCAGGCCCGCCGGGGCGAGGTCATTGACTACGTCATGGAAAAGTACGGCAGCGACCATGTGGCACAGATTGTCACCTTCGGTACCATGGCCGCCCGGGCGGCCATTCGGGACGTGGGCCGGGCCATGAATTTTACCTACGCGGAGACCGACGCCGTGGCCAAGCTGGTACCCACGACGCTCCATATCACCATTGAGGAAGCGCTGAAGGTCTCGCCTCAGCTGAAAGCCATGTATAACGGCGACGACCGTATCCGCCGTCTCATCGATATGGCTCAGGCGTTGGAGGGAATGCCCCGCAACACCTCCACCCATGCCGCCGGCGTGGTCATCACCAAGCTGCCGGTCTATGACTATGTACCGTTGGCCCGCAACGACGATACCATAGTCACCCAGTTTACCATGACAACGCTGGAAAAGCTGGGCCTTTTGAAAATGGATTTTCTGGGCCTGCGGAACCTGACGGTCATCGACGACGCACAAAAGCTGATTCGGCTCCGGGAGCCGGACTTTTCCATTGAAAAGGTGGCCGACGGGGACAAGCTGACCTATGCCATGCTGGCCGAGGGCAAGACGGCCGGTGTGTTCCAGATGGAGTCCGCCGGGATCACCGGCGTCTGCGTGGGCATGAAGCCGGAGTCCATCGAAGACCTGACGGCCATTGTGGCGCTGTATCGTCCCGGCCCCATGGACTCCATCCCCAAATTCATCCGCTCCAAGCAGAATCCCAAGACCATCACCTACCGCCATCCCAAGTTGGAGCCCATTTTATCGGTCACCTATGGTTGTATCGTATATCAGGAACAGGTCATTGAGATTTTCCGCCAGTTGGGCGGCTACACGCTGGGACAGGCCGACAATATGCGCCGGGCCATCTCCAAGAAAAAACAGGCAGTCATTCTGGAGGAGCGGAAAGCCTTCGTCTATGGCGATGCGGAACGGGGCATTCCCGGCGCCATCGCCAACGGGGTAGAGGAGAAAATTGCCCAGGAAATCTATGATGAAATCCTGGATTTTGCCAACTATGCGTTTAACAAGGCCCACGCCGTCTGTTATGCGCTGATCTCCTATCAGACCGCTTATCTCAAGGCTCATTATCCCAGAGAGTACATGGCGGCTTTGATGACGTCGGTGCTGGACAGCGCCACCAAGATTTCCGGCTATATCGCCGAGTGCAAAAACCTGGGCATTTCGGTGCTGCCGCCGGATATCAACGAGTCCTATGACAATTTCACGGTTGTGGATGGGGGCATCCGCTTTGGGTTGGCCGCCGTCAAGAACATCGGCCGGGGGTTCATCCGGCTGGTGGTCAAGGAGCGCCAGAGCGGCGGCCCGTTCCGCAGTCTGGAAGACCTGTGCAGCCGCCTGTACAGTACCGACCTCAACAAGCGAGCCTTGGAAAACCTCATCAAATGCGGCGCCCTGGATAGCTTGGGGCTGTATCGTTCTCAGATGCTGGCCATACACGAGATGGTGCTGGATGCGGTGACGGCAGCCAAACGGAAAAACCTGGACGGTCAGCTGGGTATGTTCGATTTGGGCGGCAGTCAGGAGGATGCGTTGCCGTCGGTGCCGGTGCCGAAGATTCCAGAATTGAGTGCCCAGGAGCGTATGAGTTACGAAAAGGAGACCACGGGCCTATATTTGACGGGCCACCCCATGGACGAGTACCGGACTCGGCTCCGGGGCGCTTCCGTGGTGGCGTTGGGCTCCATCATGGAGAGCTTTGCCGACAATACCGGCGCGTTCCAGGACGAGCAGCAGGTGGTGGTGGCCGGTGTGGTCCAAGCCGTCAAAATGAAAACCACCAGAAACAACTCCATGATGGCCTATGTGACGTTAGAGGACGATACAGCGTCCATGGAGCTGCTGGTCTTTTCCAATGCCCTCAGTGAGTACGGTGGTTTTCTGGCGGAAAATGCCGCCGTGGTGGTCTGGGGCAAGCTGTCGGTGCGGGATGAAAAGGAACCGCAGATGATTCTCAACCGCGCCCTGCCCATCGAGGACTATCAGCCGGACACCACACCGCTTCCGGCGGCCGCACCGGTGGCCGCGGGCAAGCTGTACGTGCGGCTGGACAGTGAGACGGCGCCGGTGTATCAGAAAGTGCGGGCTGTGCTGCAAATGTTCCCCGGAATCATGCCGGTAGTACTCTATTTTGCGGATACCAAACAGCGGCTGGCCGGTACCTGCCTGCCGGACCCGGACCTGTTCCGGGAATTGCAGGAACAATTGGGCGGGGAAAACGTCGTGATAAAATAGCTGCAATTTTAGAAAAAGTGTGGTATAATCAAACGGATATGGGAAAGGAGGCAGACGGAATATGGTAAAAAAAGCAATTTTGTTGACACTGCTGGCCTGTGCCATGGCGCTGGCCCTGTCCGGCTGCCTGTTTCAGGGTACGGAGGAGCTCTACGCCCTGCCCAAGCAGTCGGAGGAATACTACGAACTGCAATCGGAGATTGAACTGCTGTTGACGGATCAGACCTCCTACGCCGCCCCCACCTCCGGCACCAACCAGCAGTCGGTACAGCTGGCCGACCTGGACGGCGATGCGGAGGACGAGGCCATTGTTTTCCTGCGGACCACCGGCGAAAAGCCTCTGCGGGCCTACATCTTTGACCGTATCGGTGAGGATTTTCGCAATGTGGCTGTCATTGAGGGCGACGGTAGCAGCTTTGCCAGTGTGGAATACGTACAGATCGACGGCCAGCCGGGTTTGGAAATGGTTCTGGGCCGCCAGATCAGCGACCAGGTGCCCCAGGCCCTCAGCGTCTACGCGCTGCGGGATAACCGGGTGGTGGAGCTCATGAGCGCCAACTACAACGAGTACACCACGGTGGACCTGGACCGGGACGGCAAGATGGACATTTTCCTGCTGCGGTTCAGTACAGAGGTCCGGTCCGGTGTGGCGGAGTATTACCACCATACGGGCAGCCAGATCGAGCGGGCTCCGGAGTCCCTGTTGTCCACCGGCGTGGAGAATGTCCGCCGCATCAGCACCGGCTATGTAGATACAGGCGTTCCAGCGGTGTTTGTGGCCAGTATGTACGATGAAAACAGCGTGGTCACCGATATTTTTGCCCTGCGGAACGGAGCCTTTGTGAACATCACCGCCGAGGGGGCCAGCGGTACCAGCGCCCAGACGGTCCGCAACTACTACGTCTACGCCGCCGATATCGACAACGACGGCCTGATTGAATTGCCTCAGCCCAAGCAGCTGCCCCAGGCGGAGACGGCGGCGGAAGACGAAGCCTACTGGCTCATCGATTGGTACCATCTGTCCATCGACGGCCAGCGGGAGAAGAAACTGACCACCTACCACAACTATTCCGGCGGATGGTTTCTGGTGCTGCCGGAGGAATGGGAGGACCAGCTGACGATCACCTACGATGCGGAAGAACAGGGTATTCACGGCTATACCTTCCACCAGTGGAAGGGCTACGGCCAAGAGGCGGAACCCATTTTCACCATTTACGCCTTGTCCGGCGATGACCGGAAGGCAGTGGCATCCAGCGATGGCCGCTTCCCGCTGGGCGACAAGGGCGATGTGACTTACGCCGCGTCCTTCGGTACGTCGGAGTTGGCCGACGATCTGACGCAGGCGGATTTAGTGGGCATGTTCAAGTATATTCAGATTGACTGGAATTCCGGTGAGGTATAAGGAGGAACAGGGAAATGAAAAAGGTATTGATTATGGAGGATGAGGTCAGCATCCGCAGCTTTGTGGTCATCAATCTCAAGCGGGCCGGGTACGAGGCCATTGAGGCCAGCAACGGCGCAGAAGCCCTGGAGCAGCTGAAAAACAACCCGGACATTGGTGTTGCCATCCTCGATATCATGGTACCCGGCGATATGGATGGATTTGAGGTCTGCCGCACCATCCGCACCACCAACAAGTCCATTGGCATCATTATGCTGACGGCCCGGACCCAGGAGATGGATAAGGTCACGGGGCTGATGACTGGCGCCGACGACTATGTGACCAAGCCCTTTTCTCCGGCGGAGCTGACGGCCCGCATCGACGCCCTGTACCGCCGCATCGGCGGGGACGGCGGCGGGGACGGCACCGAGCAGCAGCAGGGACCCTTTGTCCTCAACACCCGCAACCGCACTTTGGACAAGAACGGCAAGCGCATCAAGCTGACCCAGGTGGAGTACTCCATCATGAAGCTGTTTATGCAGAATCCCGGCCGGGCTCTGTCCCGGGAGGATATCCTTACCAGCGTATGGGGCCGGGATTTTGACGGAGAATTGAAGATCGTGGATGTCAATATCCGGCGGCTGCGCATCAAGATCGAAGATGATACGGCCAACCCCACCTATATCACCACTGTGTGGGGCTTCGGCTATAAGTGGGGCGCGTGACGGCCCATAGAATGGAGAGAAGGGAGGGGACCGGATGAAAAAGATAGCCGGCATCCAGAAACGCTGGATTGTCAACAACCTCAGTATTGTCATTCTGCTGGTGATTGTCTGCATTGTCGTCGTGTCCCTGTCCTTCACCACCTACTACTATTCCAGCATGCAGTCGGGATTGGAGTCCAAGGCCAAGACCACCACGGACTTTTTCAGCAACTATATCGGCCAGAGCTATGGGGAGTATTACCAATCCTGCATACTGGTGGCCCAGACCTTTGAGGAAAAAGATACGCTCGAGCTGCAATTTATCAACCTCAGCGGCCGCATTGTGGCGTCCTCCTATGGCCAATGGGGCGGTGCAGACCCACAGACGCCGGAAATCCAGGAAGCCATTGCCACCAAGGAAATGCGGCCCTATGTGGGTAAAAACCCCAGCACCGGCGAGCGGATTATGGCGGTGTCCAGTCCCATGATCTATACCAACGGCGAGGTCATCGGTGTTTTGCGCTTTGTCACCAGTCTGAAAAACGTGGACCGGCAGCTGATGATTATTACCGGGCTGGCGGTGCTGGTGGGATTGATCTTTATCGGTCTCATTATGTACAGCAGTAAGTTTTTCATCCGCTCCATCATCGGCCCTGTGGCGGAGATCACCGCCACGGCCAAGCGCATCGCCGCCGGCAGCTACGGCGTACAGATTCAAAAGAAATTCGACGATGAAATCGGTGAATTGGCCGATACCATCAATGACATGTCGGTGAAAATCGGCCAGACAGAGAAAATGCAGTCGGAGTTTGTGTCTTCTGTGTCCCACGAGCTGCGCACGCCCCTGACGGCCATTTCCGGCTGGGGGGAAACGCTGCTGTCGGCGGAGACCATGGACCCGGTGGAGACCCGTCGGGGCATGCTGATCATCCTCAGCGAGACCCGGCGGCTCACCGCCATGGTGGAAGAGCTGCTGGAGTTCACCCGTATGCAGGATGGCCGGTTCACCCTCAATGTGCAGCCTGCCGATCTCCGGGCGGAGTTTGAGGACACGGTCTTTATGTACGGCAGCCGCTTAAAACAGGAGGGTATCACGCTGGAATACCTGGAAAACGACGACGAAATTCCGGAGATTCCCTGTGACGTGGCACGGCTGCGGCAGGTGTTTCTCAATATTCTCGACAATGCCGCCAAGCACGGCGGCCAGGGACAGCGGATTACGGCGTCCATTTCCTATGAAGAGGGGTTTGTGGTCATTCGCATTCGGGACTTTGGGCCCGGTATCCCGGAGGACGAGCTGCCCCATGTGAAGATGAAATTCTACAAGGGCAGTTCCACGGCCCGCGGCAGCGGCATCGGTCTGGCAGTCTGTGAGGAGATTGTCACAATGCACGGCGGGACCCTGACCCTGGAAAACGCCGACGGCGGCGGCACCCTGGTGACGGTGCGCATTCCCGGCGGGGAAGCAGTATAAATCGAGCCGCTCCGGGCGGCGCAGGAGGCATCCATGGCAAAACAAAAGGAAACACAGGGCTGCTGTGAGCAGTTCAAAACATTGATCGGCGGACAGGCCCTGATTGAAGGCATTCTCATGCGGGGGCCAGACAAACAGGCCATTGTGGTTCGTTCCAAGGACGGCCTGGTAAAAAAGGTCGATGAGCTGAAGCTGACGAAAAAGCGTTCGGCCCTGGCCAGACTGCCGTTTATTCGCGGCATTTTCACCTTCGGCGGCTCCATGGTCAATGGTATTCGGGCGCTGCTGTTTTCTGCCGAGTATTTTCCCGAGGAGGAGGGCGGCAGCGGCGAACCTTCCAAGCTGGAACGCTGGATTGAACAGCATTTCGGATCGGAAAAACTGGAACAGTTTATTATCTATTCGGCGGCGGTTCTGGGCATTGGACTGTCGGTGGGACTGTTCATTCTGCTGCCCACCCTGATCAGCGGCTTGATTCCCGGCCTTTATGATAATCATATGGCCCGGAATCTGGTGGAGGGTCTGCTGAAAATTATCATTTTCATGGGGTACATGATTCTGGTGTCCCAGATGAAGGATATGAAACGGGTGTTCAGCTATCACGGTGCGGAACATAAAACCATCCGCTGCTACGAGGCCCGGCTGCCCCTGACCGTGGAGAACGTGCGGCCCATGTCCCGGTTCCATCCCCGCTGCGGTACCAGCTTCCTGTTGGTGGTGGTCTGTATCAGCATTCTCTGCGGCACAGCCATCCAGGTCAGCAATACGCTGCTGCGAATGGGCCTGCACCTGTTGATGCTACCGGTCATTGTGGGCATCAGCTATGAGATCAACCGTTTTGCCGGCCGCCATGACAACTGGTTCACCCATATGCTGTCGGCTCCCGGTATGGCGATGCAGAAGTTTACCACCCAAGAGCCAGACGACTCCATGATCGAGGTGGCCATTGAGGCCATGCGGGAGGTCATTCCCGAACAGGAGGGAGAGGACCAGTGGTGAAAACATACAGTGAATTGTACCATGAGGTTCGACACGCCCTGTTTGAGACCCAGGGCGCCGACGCCTCCCAGATTGCACGGGAGTTGGTCTGCGCGGCCTCGGGCTTGCCCATTTCAGAGATTGTCTCCGGCCGCACCACCCACGCCGATACGGCGGCGACGCAGAAGCTGCAAAACTATGTGGAGCGGATTCAAAACGGGGAACCGCTGGCCTATGTATTGGGGGAATGGGATTTCTGCGGTATGACGCTGACCGTGACCCCGGATGTGCTGATTCCCCGGGATGACACCATGGCGGTCACGGAACTGGCTATGAAAAAAGCCATGTTTCTGTCTCAAAACCCGCGAATTCTGGATTTGTGCGCCGGCAGCGGGTGTATCGGCCTGGCCCTTGCCCACCGGGTCAAGGATGCCCGGGTGACCTTGGGTGAGCTGTCTCCGGCAGCCATCCGCGTGGCCAAGAAAAACATTGTGGACCAGCGGCTCACAGGCCGCGTCAACTGCATCACTGTCGACGCCATGAAACCGGCGTCGAAGTTTTTGGGCACCTTTGATATGATCGTGTCCAATCCGCCGTATGTCACCGATGCGGAGTACGAGCGGTTGGACCCGTCGGTAAGGGACTTTGAGCCCAAGATGGCCCTGGTGGGCGGCCCCGACGGCCTGGATTTCTATCGGGCCATCGTCAAGAATTTTTCGTCGGCGCTGAAGCCCGGCGGCTACCTCTGTTTCGAATTCGGCATGGGACAGCATGATGCTGTCCGGGAGATTTTGGAGCAGCACAGATACACTGTACTGCAAATGCGCGAGGACACGGGAAATATTATCCGCGCCGTGCTGGCACAGTACAAAGGAGAGGAAACATAAATGGCAAAGGCAAAAACCCCCTATGAGAGCCCCACGCCGGCCAGCGACAAGAAAAAGGCCCTGGAGACGGCTCTGCACCAGATTGAGAAGAATTTCGGCAAGGGCGCGGTGATGCGCCTGGGCGACAAGCCGGAAATGGTGGTGGATGCCATCCCCACCGGTTCTCTGGCGCTGGATGCCGCCCTGGGCATCGGTGGTGTGCCCCGCGGCCGGATCATTGAGATTTACGGCCCCGAGTCCTCTGGTAAAACCACCCTGGCTCTGCACATATTGGCCCAGGCCCAGAAAATGGGCGGCGAGGTGGCCTTTGTAGATGCGGAGCACGCGCTGGACCCGGAGTATGCGGCGGCCCTGGGCGTGGACATTGATTCCATGCTGGTGTCCCAGCCGGACACCGGCGAACAGGCGTTGGAAATCACCGACGCGTTGGTGCGTTCCGGTGCGGTGGATGCCATCGTGGTGGACTCCGTGGCGGCCCTGACGCCCCGGGCGGAAATTGAGGGTGAAATGGGCGACAGCTTTGTGGGCCTCCAGGCCCGTCTCATGTCTCAGGCATTGCGGAAGCTGGCCGGTACCATCGCAAAGACCAACTGCGTCGTCATTTTCATCAACCAGATTCGTTTGAAAATCGGCGTCATGTACGGCAACCCCGAAACCACCACCGGCGGTAACGCGCTGAAATTCTACGCTTCGGTGCGCATCGACATTCGTCGGGTGGAGGCCATCAAGGATGGCAGCGATATCATCGGCAACCGGACCCGGGCCAAGATCATCAAAAACAAGGTGGCGCCGCCGTTCCGGGAGGCCATCTTTGATATCATGTACGGCGAGGGCATTTCCAAATATGGTGAAATGATCGACTTGGGTGTGCAGCTGGAGCTGGTCCAGAAGAGCGGCAGCTGGTTCTCCATCGGCGAGGAGCGCATTGGCCAGGGCCGGGACAACGCCAAGCAGTATCTCATTGACCATCCGGAACTGACGGAGCAGCTGGAAAAGGGCATCCGGGAGAACTTCTATAAACTCCAGGGCGCACGGCCCAGAACGCCGCTGCGTCCGGCGGAGAAACCCGTGGACGTGAGCGCCGACGATTTCAACGATGAAGATTGAGGCATTGCGGGAGCCGACGGTCCGGGGCGGACGGTACACCGTCACCCTGGACGACGGCCGCCGCCTGCGACTGGAACAGGCCACCGTGGGGGAGTTCTCCCTATATCCGGGCCGGGAAGTCACGGCGGAAGAGCTGGACCAAATTCGGGCTGCCAATCAGCGGGCTTCAGCCAAGGCCCGGGCTGTCCGCATCATCTCCGCCACCAATGTGTCCAAAAAGGATTTGGAACGGCGACTGGTGCAAAAAGGAGAGACGCCGGAGCTGGCCTCCGAGGCCGTGCAATGGCTGACAGACCTGAACCTGCTGGACGATTTGCAGACGGCCCGGCAGCTGGCCCAGTCGGCAGCCCGCAAGGGCTATGGCGCCGCCCGTATCCGGCAGATTCTCTATCAGAAAGGCATCGACCGACAGTTGTGGGACGAGGCTATGGAGGAACTGCCGGAGCCGGATGACGCCATTGACCGGTTTCTGCGATCCCGCTTCAAGGGGGAGAAGCCCGACGAGCGGGAAACGAAACGGGCTGTGGATGCCTTGCTGCGCCGCGGCCACCGCTGGGCGGATATCCGTTCGGCTATGGCGCGTTATACCGACGCGCTCAACGATATCATGGAGGAATTTTAATATGTCCTATTCCGTTGGTTTTGTGTCCCTGGGCTGTGCCAAGAACCAGGTCAACACGGAGCAAATGATCTATTTGCTGCGGGAGGCCGGCTATTCCATTTCCGAGGTCCCCGATCAAGTGGATTTGGCGGTCATCAACACCTGCGGCTTTATTGACGCGGCGAAATCCGAGGCCATCGAGAACATCCTGCTGCTGGCCCAGGCCAAGGCAGAGGGCCGCGTGGGCAAGATTCTGGTGACGGGCTGTCTCAGCCAGCGCTACCAGTCGGAGATTCTGGAAGAGATGCCCGAGGTGGACGGCGTCCTTGGTACCGGCAGCTACAGCGATATTGTGGAGGCCGCCAACCGGGTTCTGGACGGGGAGGAGCATCTGCAATTCTTCGGCAACATCAATGAGACTGAGGAACCGCAGCGGATTCTCACCACGCCGGAGCACTATGCCTATCTGCGGATTGCCGAGGGCTGCGACAACCACTGTGCCTTCTGCATCATCCCCAAGCTGCGGGGCAAGTACCGCAGCCGCCCCATGGAGGAACTTATCGACGAGGCACGCTCCCTGGCGGCATCCGGCGTCAAGGAACTCATTGTCATCGCCCAGGATACCAGCCGCTACGGCATCGACCTGTATGGCGAGCGGCGTCTGGATGTGTTGTTGGAGGCCCTATGTAAAATCGAGGGCTTCACCTGGATTCGGATTCACTATCTGTACCCCGATGAGATGTCCGACAACCTCATTGACGTCATCGCCCGGGAACCGAAGATTGTTAAATATCTTGATATTCCCATCCAGCATGTCAACGATGCCATTCTCAAGCGTATGAATCGCCGGGGCGACCATGCGTATCTGGACCAGCTGTTTACGAAGCTGCGGGAGCGGATTCCGGGCCTGGTACTGCGGACCAGCCTTATTGCCGGTCTGCCTGGCGAGGGCGAAGCGGAGTTTGAGGAGCTGTGTAACTTCCTGCGCAAACACAAGCTGGAGCGCGTCGGCGCGTTTGTGTTCTCTCCCGAGGAGGGCACCGCCGCCGCCCGCATGGAGTACCCTCCCACGGAGGTGGCTCAGCAGCGGGCCGAGTTCCTGGCGGAACTGGAATCCCGTGTCATCGACGAGTACCACGACAGCCGCATGGGCCAGAAGGAGTTGGTGCTCTGCGAGGGCTACAGCGAAGAGGACGAGGCATACTTCGGCCGCAGCTACGCCGAGTCCCCCGACATTGACGGGAAAATATGGTTCACCTCGGAAACACCGGTGGTCCCCGGCCAGTTTGTCACCGTGGAACTGGAGGACGTGGTGGACGGCGAGCCGGTGGGCACCGTCTGTGAGGAGGAAACACTGTGACAACTGCATCCAAATTGACGCTGCTGCGTGTCGTCATGATTCCGGCTTTTATGGCCGTCTTCCTGCTGGGCTATCATTGGGCGGCCCTGGCCATCTTTATTCTGGCCAGCGTTACCGACTTTGTGGACGGCTATGTAGCCCGCCACTACAACCAGGTCAGCGACTTCGGCAAATTCCTGGACCCTCTGGCCGATAAGCTGCTGGTGACTTCCGCCATGCTGATTTTTGTCCAGTGGGGAAGAATGCCTTCCTGGGCTGTTATGCTGGTGCTGACGCGGGAATTTGCCATCAGCGGTCTGCGGATGGTGGCGGCTTCCAAGGGTACCGTCATGGCCGCTGCCTGGAGCGGCAAGATCAAGACGGCCAGCACCATGGTGGGGCTGTGTTTGATGATGGTCTTTATGAACACACCGCTGCTGGATACCGTTGTCACCTGGGTCATTGTAGTGACCACTCTGTACTCCGGTATTGAGTATTTCGTCAAGAACTGGAAGTGCCTTGGCCTCTAAGGAACAATATCAAACCATGGTGTCTGCTGCCCGAAAACAGGAATGACTCTTGACACCTTTTACGATTGATGGTAATATACTGATACTGAATTGAATATCGCGTTGATCGAAAAGAGTAACGGCAACGAAGCGATAGAGAATCTCCGTCATCGGCTGGAAGCGGAGAGCGTGGACTGCTGTGAACGTGCGTTCGGGAGCGAGGGGAGACCCCGTCAGGGCTGCGTTATGCCCAAAGTAAGAAATCAGAGTGGAACCGCGAGCAATTCCTGCCCGCCTCTTGAGAACTTGTTCAAGAGGCGGGCATTTTGTATGCGGCGATCGGGGAGGACTTTATGCATTTGATCGAAGATATCCAGGCCTACCGCAAAAATGACCCGGCAGCCCGCAGCGTGCTGGAGGTGCTGCTGCTTTATAACGGACTCCACGCCACAATTCAGTATCGGATTGCCCATTGGTTTCATCAGCACAAGCGGTATTTCATTGCCCGGTGGATTTCTCAGATGACCAAGTGGTTCACCGGTATTGAAATCCACCCGGCTGCCAAGATTGGGCGGCGTTTGGTCATTGACCACGGCACAGGCATTGTCATCGGCGCCACCACGGAAATTGGCGATGATTGCCTGCTGTACCAGGGCGTCACCTTGGGCGGTACCGGCAAGGACAAGGGAAAGCGGCATCCCACCTTGGGCAATAATATCATGGTGGGCGCCGGAGCCAAGGTCCTGGGACCTTTCAAGGTGGGGAACAACGCCCGCATTGCCGCCAATTCCGTGGTGCTGCGGGAGGTGCCGGAAAACGCCACGGTTGTCGGCGTGCCGGGCCGGATTGTCAAAATCAGCGGTGAAAAACTGGACCACATCCACACACCGGACCCCATGATGCTGGAGATTGAACGGCTCCAGAAGCGTCTCAGCCGTCTGGAAAAGATGCTGGGCGACGAAGATGACCGCCGCTGTGACTAATACAAACAGAAACGGTTACCATACCGTCCTATAGGAGGAACTGACCATGTATCTTTATAACTCTGCCAGCCATAACAAAGAGGAATTCGTTCCCAACCATCCCGACATTGTCAAAATGTATACCTGCGGTCCCACAGTGTACCACTTTGCCCACATCGGCAATCTCCGCAGCTACATTATGGAGGATGTGCTGGAGAAATATCTGCGCTATCAGGGCTACAATGTGAAGCGCGTCATGAATATCACCGATGTGGGCCATCTCAGCTCCGATGCCGACACCGGCGAGGACAAGATGCTCAAGGGCGCCAAGCGGGAGCATAAGACCGTCATGGAGATCGCTCAGTTTTATACGGATGCCTTTTTCTCCGACTGCAAAAAGCTGAACATCAAGCGGCCCGACGTGGTGGAGCCTGCCACCAACTGCATCGCGGAGTATATCGAAATTGTCTCCAAGCTCCTGGAAAAGGGCTACGCCTACGAGGCCGGCGGCAATGTCTATTTTGACACTGCCAAGCTGGACCAGTACTATGTCTTCAACGACCATGACGAAGAGGACTTGGCGGTGGGCGTCCGGGAGGGCGTGGAAGAGGACACCAGCAAGCGCAACAAAAACGACTTTGTTCTCTGGTTCACCAAGTCCAAGTTTGAGGACCAGGCTCTCAAGTGGGATTCTCCCTGGGGCGTGGGCTATCCCGGCTGGCATATTGAGTGCTCCGGCATCAGCATGAAGCACCTGGGCGAGGACCTGGATCTCCACTGCGGCGGCATCGACAACGCTTTTCCCCACCATACCAATGAGATTGCCCAGTCCGAGGCCTACTTGGGTCACCACTGGTGCAACTACTGGTTCCATGTCCACCACCTCAACACAAACACCGGCAAGATGTCCAAGTCCAAGGGCGAATTTCTGACGGTTTCTCTGCTGGAGGAGAAGGGATATGACCCGCTGGCCTACCGCCTGTTCTGCCTGCAATCCCACTACCGCCGCAGCCTGGTCTTTTCCTGGGAAAACCTCGACAATGCCATGACCACCTACCAGAAGCTGATCAACAAAATCGCGGCTCTGGATGACAGTGACAAGACGGTGGACCAGGCCCAGTTTGACGCCCTCAAGGAGAAATTCAACAATGCGCTGAGCAACGATTTGAATACGTCTCTGGCTATCACCGCTGTTTATGATGTACTGAAAGCCAAGACCAACGACGGTACCAAACTGGCTCTGCTGGGCGATTTTGATAAAGTCCTGAGTCTGGATCTGTTGGAAAAGGCAGCCGCCAAGCGGGCTGAGCAGGCCAAAACCAAGACGGCTACCACCGGTGGCTATACCATCCAGGGCGAGGGCGACCCGGCCATCGACGCTTTGGTGCTCCAGCGGGCCGAGGCCAAGAAAGCCAAAAACTTCGCGGAGGCCGACCGCATTCGCGACGAGCTGAAAGCCCAGGGTATCGAGATTATCGACGTACCCGGCGGCGCTCAGTGGAAAAGCATCTAAACCTTAAAAGTTTTACGCGATTTTTTTTCAAAAATCGCGGTTTCCAAAGGCAGAGCCTTTGGCCGCCCGCCGCAGCGGGCGAAATTCCCATGCGGCCTCAAGCGCCCGCCGCAACAGGCGCAACTCCCGCGGCAAAGCCGCAAGCCTGCCGTCTCCACCCTAACATGGGTGGCAGACGGCAGGCTTTTTCTGCTTGCCAGGTGGAAAAACAGTAAAATCCGTGGTATACTGTACCGTATGATATAAAGGGGGTTCTACCCATGAAGCTGATGATTTTGGACGGCAACAGTGTCATCAACCGGGCCTTTTACGGCATCCGGCCACTGACCACCCGGGAGGGATTATACACCAACGCCGTCTATGGATTTTTGAATATTCTCCATAAATTTATGGGGGAGGAGCGGCCCGACGGTGTCTGTGTGGCCTTCGATTTGAAAGCACCCACGTTTCGGCATTTGCAGTATGAGGGCTACAAGGCCACCCGCCACGGCATGCCCGACGAGCTGGCCCAGCAGATGCCCGTTATGAAGGACGTTTTGCGGGCCATGTCCATTCCCATCTACGAACAGGAAGGGTGGGAGGCCGATGATATTTTAGGCACTGTGGGCCGTATCTGCGCGGAGTCCGGCTGGGAGTGCGTCATCCTGACCGGTGACCGGGACAGTCTCCAACTGGTGGACGACCATGTGACCGTGCGGTTGGTATCCAGTAAAGCGGGCCAGACGTTGGCTACCCGCTATACGCCGGAGACCTTCCGGGAGGAGTACGGCTTTGACCCCATCCGGCTGGTGGATTGCAAGGCCCTCATGGGCGATTCCTCCGACAATATCCCCGGTGTACCCGGTGTGGGCAAGAAGACAGCGGGGGACCTGCTGGCGGCCTTCGGCAGTCTCGATGCCATCTATGACCATCTGGACAGCGACGCCATCAAACCGGCGGTGAAAAAGAAGCTGGAAGCCGGAAAGGATTCGGCCTACCTGTCTTATGATCTGGCCACCATTCGCAAGACGGCACCCATCGATTTTGTACCGGCGGACAACGTCTGTAAGCCCGTGGACAAACCGGCCTTGCGGGCGCTGTTTGAAAAGCTGGAGTTTGTCCGGCTTATGGACCGCTATGGCCTGTACGAGGTGGAAGAAACGCCGCAGCCTGCGGAAGAGACTGCCGCCGTGTGTACGCTGGAGTGTTTGCCGCCGGTGGGGACGCCCTGTGCTGTGGTGCTGGACGGCGATCAGGCGGCCATTTCCACCGCTGACGGCGTCTGTATCGCGGAGATTTCCAGCTGTGCGGAGTTGCTGACGGCAGAGACGCCGAAAGCCTGTGCCGATTACAAGACGCTGTGGCATCAGTTGGACCGATTGGGGCTGCCCAAGGACGGCTTTGTGTTTGATGTGAGTTTGGCGGGATACGTCCTGGACCCCTCGGACAATCGGTACAGCCCGGACGAGTTAGCCAAACGCTATCTCAACCAGGAGAGCCAGTCAGAGAGCCTGTCCGACCGTGCCGCCGCCGTGTTTGCTCTGTGGAAGCCGCTCCAATCTCTTATGGAAGAGCAGAATATGACCATCCTCTATGAGACGGTGGAGTTTCCTCTGTGCGCCGTTCTGGCCCGTATGGAGCGGGAGGGCATCGCCGTGGATCGTATGGCGCTGCTGGCCTTCGGCAACCTGCTGACGGAGCGTATCAACGCCCTGACAGAGCAAATCTACGATATGGCAGGGGAGACCTTCAACATCAATTCCACCCAGCAGCTGGGCGTCATACTCTTTGAGAAGTTGGGCCTGCCGCCGGTGAAGAAGACGAAGACCGGCTACTCCACCAATGCGGAGGTTCTGGAAAAACTGAAAAACAAGCATCCCATCATCGAGGCCATCATGGACTATCGTATGGTGACAAAACTCAATTCCACCTATGCCGAAGGACTGATCAAGGTCATCGGCGAGGATGAGCGGATTCACACGACCTTTCAGAACATGGTTACAGCCACGGGACGGCTGTCGTCCACGGAACCCAATCTCCAAAACATCCCTGTTCGCACGGAGCTGGGCAGCGAAATCCGTAAAATGTTTGTTCCGAAAGATGGCTGTGTACTCATTGATGCCGACTACTCCCAGATTGAACTGCGGGTTCTGGCCCATATCGCCAATGACAAGATCATGCAAGAGGCGTTCCGCAGCGGCGAGGATGTTCACCGGGTCACAGCGTCCCAGGTCTTCGGCGTGGCGCCGGAGGACGTTACCAGTTTGATGCGCCGCCATGCCAAGGCCGTCAACTTTGGAATCGTTTACGGAATTTCCGATTTTTCCCTGGCCGACGATATCGGTGTGACCAGAAAAGAGGCCAAGGCCTATATTGAGAGCTATCTGGAGAAGTACGCAGGTGTCCGGCAGTATATGCACGACGTGGTGGAGCAGGCAAAGGCCGACGGCTATGTGACAACCTTAATGGGCCGCCGCCGCTATTTGCCGGAACTCAAAAGCAAAAACTTCAATCTCCGCTCCTTTGGAGAGCGCTGCGCCATGAATACTCCCATCCAGGGTACTGCCGCCGATATCATCAAGCTCGCCATGATTCAGGTGGATGCGGCTTTGGCAAAACAGTATCCCCGGGCAAAACTGGTTTTGCAAGTCCATGACGAACTGATTGTCGAGTGTCCCGTGGAACAGGCCGACGGGGTGAAGCAGCTGGTGGAACGGGAGATGGAACAGGTGATGGAACTGCGGGTGCCTCTGCTGGCCGAGGCCAAAAGCGGCGCTAGCTGGTATGAGGCCAAGTGATATGGAACTGATACCAATGACCCCATCCCATGTGGCCCAGGTGGCGGCTCTGGAACGGGTTTGTTTCTCCGATCCCTGGAGCGAAGCATCGGTGGCCGGAGAACTGGCTAACGAACTGAGCCTATGGCTGGTGGCCGTGGAGGGGGAGACTGTTCTGGGCTATGTGGGCAGTCAGACGGTGCTGGACAGTACCGATATTCTGAATGTGGCCGTGTCTCCGGACCACCGGGGGCGCGGTATTGGCCGGGCGCTGCTGACGGAATTGGAACAGCGGCTGCGGCAGCAGGGTGTGACGGAAGTGCTTCTGGAGGTGCGTCCCTCCAACGCGCCGGCCATCGCCCTGTATACATCCCTGGGCTTTGTCCAGGTGGGCAGACGGCCCAACTACTATCTGAATCCCCGGGAGGACGCGTTGATCCTCAAAAAGGAGTGGAATACTTGAATATTTTAGCCATTGAATCCTCCTGTGACGAGACGGCGGTGGCCGTAGTTCAGGATGGCCGGACGGTGCTGGCCGACTGCATTGCCTCTCAGGTGGCCATCCATAAAACCTATGGCGGTGTGGTGCCGGAAATCGCTTCCCGCAAGCACATCGAAGCCATCTACGGCCTGGCCGATCAGGCATTGGAGACGGCAGGTATCACCCGGCAGGACATTGATGCCGTCGGCGTCACCTATGCGCCGGGTCTCATCGGCGCGGTACTGGTGGGCGTCAATTTCGCAAAAGCGGCGGCTATGGCTTTACAGGTCCCGCTGATTCCAGTGCATCACATTCGGGGCCACATCGCCGCCAATTATCTGGCTTTCCCGGAATTGGAACCGCCGTTCCTTTGTCTGGTGGTGTCCGGCGGCCACAGCATGATCGTGGATGTTCAGGATTATACCAAACTGAAAATCCTTGGTTCCACCCGGGATGACGCGGCGGGAGAGTGCTTCGACAAAGTGGCCCGAGTCCTGGGGATGCCCTATCCAGGCGGCGCGGCCCTGGACAAGCTGGCCCGCACCGGCACAGAGGGTAAATACCCTATGCCCGTGGCCCACGTCAGCGGCAGCGATTTGGATATGTCATTCTCCGGACTGAAGACGGCGGCCCTGAATCTCATTCACAACGCCGAGCAGAAAGGGGAAACTCTGGATGTGCCCAGTCTTTGCGCCGACTTTTCCAAAGCCGTCAGCGATACCTTAGTGCCCCGTACCATGGCGGCGTTGGAGCAGACCGGCTATAAAAAGCTGGCCATTGCCGGCGGTGTGGCCGCCAACAGCCGCATTCGCGGCGACTTTGAGACAGCATGTGCCAAGCTGGGTGCAGAACTGTATCTGCCGCCGCTGAAACTCTGCGGCGATAACGGCGCCATGATCGGCGCCCAGGCCTATTATGAGTACTTGGCCGGACACACGGCGGGCCAGGACCTCAACGCCTATGCCACCATGTCCATAGAATGAGCCATGCGGACCGGAAATTATGCCCGGTCCGCATTTTGCTGGGCAATGCGGTCAAAATAGGCCCGGTTGTAAGCACAGGCCGGGGAGTGGGGCCGCAGACGGCAGGCGGCCTCATTATAAGCCGCGGCTTTTCTCCAATTGCCCAACCGGTCATGACAGACACATAATTGCAGCAGAGGAATGTAATCCCGACAATCCGGCAGAGTAAAGCCCAGGTGCTCCGGCCGGGTCATGGCCTGCTCATACCAGTAGATGGCTGCCTCCCACTGTTCCAACTCCAGGTACCGTTGGCCTAAGGCGCAGCATAGCTCCGGTGTCGGCGCGCCGAAGCACAGTCCCAGCACCAGCGACGGCAAAACCTGTTCCGGCCGTTCCAACCGCCGATAACAGTCGGCCAAATCCATGGCGGCCTGAATGCTGTCCGGTGCCCAACCGCCGCCGGTGCGCAGAAAGTCTGCAAACTGTGATGCCGCCTCCTGGTCTTTGCCGTGGTATGTCAACTCCCGGGCGTAATAGAATTGTTCTCTAGGCGTCAAGGGCCGCCGGGCCCGGAGTCCTTCCAGAATCCGTAGGTTCCGGTCCGGGTCGCCGGGGCCGGTTTTACGGTGGGTCACAGCGCCGTCTCCATACTGGACCACGCCACGGGGGGCGATGGCCTCATGGACCGCGCCTTCCCAGTGGAACCCGGCATGATTCCGGATAAGACGCTCTCGATAACAGGTGAAGGTGGGGGTGCCGTCGGCGTCGAAGGCCGTATGATAGGGCAGCATGACCATATCGGTGTCTGGTGACAGCGTTTCTTTCAGGACCAGCAATTTAGCCAGATCGTCCGGCAGCAGAATGTCGTCGGCGTCCAGCCACAGACAGTAATCCATGGAGGCGGCGTCAAAAGAAACATTCCGCGCGGCGGAGAAGTCGTCCCGCCAGGGAAATGAGAGCACCTGTGCTCCAAACCGCCGGGCAATTTCTACAGTATCGTCGGTGCTGCCGGTGTCCACCACAATGATCTCGTCTGCCAGGGGCGCGGCCGATTGGAGACAGCGCTCCAGAACTGCTTCCTCATTTTTTACAATCATACAAAGACTGATGGTGATCAAACTCCATCCCTCCATCCGGAAAGCATAGTACAGTCTATGATGCTGCTGTATAAAGGGTGCAGAAACTGCATATAGCTGTTCTATGGAAGAAAGGAGGAGCAACCTTGAAAAAATGGACGTATCTGTGGCTGCCGCTGCTGGCGTTGGCCGTGGGGTTTCTGGCGTCGTCTCTGACCCGACAGGGTATGGAGACCATCTATCCCATGTGGGTCAAACCGGCCCTGACGCCGCCGAATATCGTTTTTCCCATCGTATGGACCGGACTCTATATCCTGATGGGCCTGGGATTGGCGATGGTGCTGCAACAGGGCGGCGCGGCGGCCAAACCGGCGGCCATTGTGTGGGGCGTCCAGCTGGCCCTGAACTTTGTTTGGACTTTGGTGTTTTTCGGAGCGGGAAAACCGCTGGCGGCCCTTTTGATCCTGGTGCTGTTATGGCTTGCCATTTTGATAATGATTCGCTCGTTCCGTCAATTTTCCACATTGGCAGCGGTTTTGCAGGTCCCATATCTGTTGTGGGTGACCTTTGCGGGCTATCTCAATCTGGCAATTTTCTATCTGAACCGATAAACCAAGCCCCGTTCCAACCACGGAACGGGGCTTGGTGTGTTATGTAGCATCAGGGAATCATGGTCAGGGCTTGGGACCAGTGCTCCAACCGGTAGTCGGCCAGAGCGGCCATTTCTGCCCAGCGGGTCTCGGAAACACCCTCGTCATAGATGGCCGCTACCCGGTATCCGGCGTCCTTGGCCGTGCGGATGGCATAGGGAGCGTCCTCATAGACGACAGTCTCCGCCGGAGTGCCGCCTAAACGGGACAAGGCGATATTGTAGATATCGGGCCGCTCCTTACCATAGCCTACCTCTTCACAAGACAGAAGAAAGGCAAATCGGTCCAGGATGCCCAGACGGCCCAGACACAGTTCCATCAGGGGTCTGCCCGTAGCGGAAGCCACACAGAGAGCGACGCCGCGGCGCTGTAACGCATCCAGATACTCTACGATGCCGTCTTTCAGCAGTACATCCCGCCCATAGTGGACGGCCATCATGTTGTTCATCTCCGACAGAATCTCTTCCGGTGTATCGGGCAGATGAAAGACGTCGGCAAACAACGTGGTGGACTGGGCCAGTGTCATGGGCCGCAGCATACGGAGAATGTCCGGCGAAATCTCTGTTACGCCTTTGTTGTGGAGATATTCCACGCTCAGCTGCCGCCAATAGCCCATGGAATCCACGAGGGTGCCGTCCATGTCGAAAATACCGTATTTTTGCTTCATAGTGTGCTCCTTGCTTCCGGGGGACGGCGCCGCCGCCCATGTCATAATGTCCATTATACGGCGGGCCGGGGAGAAACGCAAGGCTCAGGTGGGGGAGACGGGGGCGTCGGCAATGCGCTGCATCTGGGCTTTGCGGTACTTGACCGGCGACAGTCCGGTGGCTTCGGAAAAGCGGCGGATAAAGTGACTGGTGTTGCAGAAGCCCAAAGATTCCGCAATGGAATCAATGGATAAGTTGGTCTGCACCAGGGCATATTGAGCTTTTTTGATTCGCTGGTTCATGATATACTCCTGGGGCGTCTGGTGGTAATGCTCCTTAAACTGCTTGATAAAGTGCTGGAGACTGATGCCGCACAGATCGGCCAACTCGGCGTTGGCGATTTTCCGGGACATATGGGCAGTAATATACGCTTCCACCGACAGAAAATTGATAGCGCTGTCCTCGATCAGCTGCAAGGGATTGGATACCTCGCTGTATTGCAGCATGGACAGGAGTACCCGGTAAAGTTCCAGGGACGGCTGATAGTAGCGGTTGACCATCAGACGCTGCTGGATGAGACAGACAAGAGCACAGATATCAGGGAAGAGTGGACCTTCCAGCACGGGTCCATGGAGTCCAATCAGGTGGCGGATCAAATCATTGGTGTTGGCGCCGTAGAATTCCAGCCATACCTTTCCCATGGGGTCTTTGGGGTCGTTGCGGTATTTGTGGGGCTCATGGGCCGGCAGCAGCACCAGTTGATTCCGGTGCAGTTCATACGTCTTGCCGCCATACTCCAGATAGCCGTGGCCTGACAGGATACAGAAGATTTCACAGTAGATGGTGGAGGCGCTGCGCTCTACGGCAAAAAGCGTCGGCAGCGCGTGGACAATGCCGGTGCGGTGTACCCGATACAGCAGGGACGTTTCATCCGGTTGAAAAGGGGAAATGTAGTGATAGTCATGAAAATCACCGTCGCCGTCACAGAGGAACACGTCGGAATAAGAAGCATCTCGAATCATTTCCATGGTAGGACCTCCCATCTTCTATATTCATCTTACTGGTATTATATCATAAAAATTGGATACAGGGAAGAGCGGGAAGCACGCATGAAACGTGCTTCCCGCCCGAACTGGATGGTGTGCAATTCTTTGTGCTGTACGTGCTGTGCTCCCGCTGTGCTCAGTAGCTTTTGGTGAAACCGGCCTGTGCTACCTGCACCATGATGGCGCATTCGATGCGCTTGCGGAACAGCTGACAGCCGTATTCATAGATGCCCTTGATGCTGCCGGTGGCGTGATAGGCGTTGGCCGCGCAGCCGCCGGAGCAGTAGAGACGGGCCCAGCAGTCCTTGCAGTCGGGGCGGGCATAGGCGTTGCACAGCTTGAACTCGTCGCGCAATGCCGTGTTGGTGACGCCGTCCCAGACGTTGCCCATGCTGTAGGCGGGATCGCCCACAAACTGGTGGCAGGGGAACAGCTCGCCCCAAGGGGTCACGGCCAGATACTCTGTGCCGCTGCCGCAGCCGGAAATCCGCTTGTAGATGCAGGGGCCGCCCTTGAGGTCGATCATGTAGTGGTAGAAGGTGAAACCGTTGCCGGCCTCATGACGGCGGATCATCTCTGTAGCCAGAATCTCATATTGTTCGAAGAGCTTGGGCAGATCCTCCTCCGTCAGGGCGTAGGGCTCGTCGGGGGCGGAGACCACCGGCTCCATGGAAAGCTCCGTGAAGCCCAGGTCGGCCATATGGAAAATATCGTTGGTGAAGTCCACATTGTCATGGGTAAAGGTACCGCGCATATAGTAGCCTTTACCGCCGCGGCTCTCCACCAGCTTTTTAAATTTGGGCAGGATGATGTCATAGCTGCCCTTATCATTGACGGTCCGGCGCAGACGGTCGTGGACTTCTTTACGGCCGTCCAGGCTCAGGACCACATTGTGCATTTCCTTGTTGGTAAACTCGATCACGTCGTCATCGATGAGCAGGCCGTTGGTGGTCAGGGTAAAGCGGAAATTCTTGTTGTGGAGTTTCTCCTGCTCCCGTGCATAGGCCACCACATCTTTCACCATCTGCCAGTTCATCAGCGGTTCGCCGCCGAAGAAATCCACCTCCAGATTCCGGCGGGTACCGGAGTGGGCGATGAGGAAGTCAATGGCCTGTTTGCCCACCTCCAGAGACATGAGGGCCCGGTCGCCCTGGTACTTGCCCTGACTGGCAAAGCAGTAGTTGCAGGTCAGGTTGCAGGTGTGGGCCACATGGAGACACAGCGCCTTGATGACGGTGTTGCGCTCCTTGAAATCGAAAGCCATATGGGCATACTGGTCCGGGGCAAAGAGTTTGCCCTGCCGTTTCAGGTCTTCGATGCTGTCCAGGACCTGGCGCAGTTCCTCCTCGGTGACGTCGGGCTGGTCGTGGTACTTCTCCAGCATCCGCCGGATGATCTCCTCGGGCGCCGTGGTCTCGTAGAGGGCGATGACGTCGTAGGCCACCGGGTCCACCACATGGACCGAGCCGCTGTAGACATCCAGCACGATGCAGTAGCCGTTGAGTTTGTACTGATGAATCATAAGGTTCCTCTTTCTATGCGAAAATTATAAGATTACCGATGTATCCGGCCCAAAGACATGAAAAATCGCCGCCGGCCGCGCTAGGCGCGGCGGGGCAGCGACCCTTCCAAAATCAAATTACTTGTTCTCGCTGCTCTTCTCGCAGGGCTGGTTGGCAACGCCGCAGGAAGTCTTGCAAGCAGACTGGCAGGAAGTCTGGCACTCGCCGCAGCCGCCGTTGTGAGCGCTCTGGGCCAGGTCACGGGTCTCCAGGGTCTGAATCCGATTCATAGTAATGGGCCTCCTTTAATGAAAAATACAGTGGCGGCAACACCGCCTGGTCAACGATTCCATGGCGCAGCACCGACGTGCGCGCCCGTTTCGCTTTTATCTATTCAATCATAAATCTTTCCGTCTGTCAATTACAACCGTGTGGATTTGTGAAATTTTATCGCGTCTGCGTCACCAGAATCCCATGGGGTGCCAGACCGCTGTCGCTGTGAAGCTGTACACCGCTGTCGGCAATGTGCTGAAAAGACCATACAATATCCTCGGTCAAAACCTCGCCGGGAACGACCAAGGGGATGCCCGGCGGGTAAATCCAAAGGCTTTCCGCCATGGTGCGGCCAATGGCCTCCGACATGGGCAGGGGAACAGCGGGAAGCTGTCGGGCTTGGGCAATGGTGTGCCGGACCGGGGGCGGGGGAAGCGTTGGAAGGACGTAAGGGGGATCGGTGTTGCGACAGAGACTGTCGAGTTCCAGCAAAACGGCACCAAAGCGTTCTAGCGTTTCCGCCGTGTCGCAGCAGCTGGTCATGGCCAGAACGCCCTGGGGGGCCGTCATCTCTGGTTCCACGCCCCGCTGCCGCAGCAGAGCGGCCAGCCGGGGACCGGTCAGGTCGGTACACTGGGTATCGATGAACAGCTTCCCCGGGTCAAAGGCGAAGAAATCGGGATGGCGGCTGCAATCCTCCGCACCATGACAGAGGACCCGCAGATGGCGCAGCGCTCTTAACCGCTGATCCAGCTGTTGCAGATTCTGGGCATAGTCGGCAAACAATGCCGGGCCCTGATGCTCCAACAGTTTGAGGCAACGGTGGATGGAACCCATGAGCAGATAGGAGGGGCTGCTGGTTTGAAAGACGGCCAGAAAGTGGGCCAGCCGTTGGGAGTCCACCAAATCGCCCTGCACATGGGCCAATGCTGTCTGGGTCAGACTTGGCAGCGTTTTGTGGACGCTTTGAATGACCAAATCGGCTCCGGCCGTCACAGCTCCGCCGGAAAAAGCCGGATGAAAATAGAGATGTGCCCCATGGGCCTCATCCACCAGCAGCGGGATACCCCGCCGGTGGCAGATGGCGGCAATGGCAGCAATGTCGCTGATGACACCCTCGTAGGTGGGACTGGTGAGGACCACCAGACGGATGTCCGAGTGCTGAGCTAAGCCAGATTCCACCGCTTCGGGCGGCAGGGAAGCGGTCACAGCGAAGGAGGGGTCCACCGGTGGCATCAGGTAGAACGGCTCCAGATGCAGCAGTTCCACGGCGTGATAGACCGATTTGTGGCAGCCCCGGGCCATGAGAATCCGGCTGCCGAACGGGGCAGCGGCAGCCATGGCGGCCAGAATGCCGCCGGAGGAGCCGTTGACCAGATAAAAGGCTCGGGCAGAACCGTACAGCCGGGCTGCCAGCTCCATACCGTCTTTCAGAATCCCCTCGGCCTCGTGGAGGTTGTCGAAGCCATCGATTTCCGTAATGTCCAGATGCCAGGGCAGTTCTGTGCCGCCCAGGGCGGTACGTTTGTGTCCGGGCATGTGCATGGGCAGGGAACCGGCGGCGTTATACTGGGCCAGCCGCTCCAACAGATCATCGTAGCGAGCCATGGTCAGTCTCCATTGGAAAAGAGCATCCGTTCCACAATGGCGGCGGCGTCACCGATGCAGCGCGCACAGGGACGGCTCTCATAATATGCCGCGGTTCGTTTAGCGGGGGTGGGGCAGTCCGGCCCCTCCGACATTCCCAACAAGTCCCGGCAGAGAATGGTGCCGTGGATGGCGCGGAATTGCGCCGCGATTTCCTGGACCTGGGCATATTGGCGGGCTTTGGCGTCGTCGTCGGCGGGGGAGCTGTAGCCCTCCCGAAGGCCCAGAATCAGAAAGGAGGCGCTGAGTGCGCCGCAGACTTCCCGCAGCCGACCCATGCCGCCGCCGAAGGACGAGGCCATGCGGGCGGCGACTTCTTTTGTCAGTCCCAAATCCGGCGCAAAGGCCAGAAGTACCGATTGGGCGCAGTTGTAACCCTCCAGAAAATAGGCCTGGGCCTGGGATGCGTGATCCATGTGGAAACCGCTCCTTTCCTACAATGCAGTATGGAATAGACTGTCAGAGAACCCGTAAAAACTGCCGTAATAGAGCAGTGGCGTTCGGGAGGCTCAAAGTTCCCTCCACCAAGTTCAATAGACCAGTCATGCAATTTTTGCAAAGTTGAGTTTTCGTTTGAGTTTGTTGAACACTCGATTTCGACAAGCTGATGGGATTAGGATACCGCCGGAATCTCATCGTGTCAAGGTGGGGATATCCATAAAATTTCGAGGGGATGGTGGCTTTTTTTCGAGGGGAATGGTATACTGTGCATGGAACCCAGCACACCGGACGGCAGGGAGCCGCTGGTGCGCGTATCGCACGGAAAACGGGAAATATCCGATTCATATTATCAGATAGATAAAAGGAGTTTTTGTTGTGGAACAGACTATGTATGACTGTTTTGTTCGCATTCTGAAAAAAGAACTGGTTCCCGCATTGGGCTGCACAGAGCCTATTGCCCTGGCCTATGCCGCTGCCAAGGCGCGGCAGGTGTTGGGTACTTTTCCGGAGCGGGTGGTCACCACCTGTAGCGGCAATATCATTAAAAACGTCAAAGGTGTTGTGGTGCCTGCCACCGGCGGTCTCCGGGGGATTGAAGCGGCGACGCTCATTGGCGCTGTCGGCGGCGATCCCGAGCGGAAATTGGAGGTGCTCACCGGTGTCACCGACGAGGATCGGGCCAGGGTCCGCACGCTGCTGGAAGAGAAACTCTGTACAGTCAGATTGTCGGACAGCAGTGCCAAGCTCCATATCCTTGTGGAGATGACGGCGGGAGACGACACGGCTCTGGTGGAAATTCTCCACAGCCATACCAATATTGTTCGGATTGAGAAAAACGGCCGGACCCTGTTCCGCCAGACCGGAGAAGCCGAAGCGCCGTCGGAGAAGGACCCGGACTATGCGCTGCTGGACCTGGAGCATATTCTGGAATTTGCCGAAACAGTTCGGCTTGACGACATCCGAGAAATTCTGGACCGGCAGATTCAGTACAATTTGAAGATTGCCGAAGCCGGTCTGTCCGGTACTTATGGCGGCAATGTTGGCAAGACGCTGCGGGAAGCCTACGGCGACAGTTTCGATGTCATGGCACGGGCGCTGCCCGCCGCCGGGTCCGACGCCAGAATGAGCGGCTGTGAGCTGCCGGTAGTCATCATCTGCGGCAGCGGCAATCAGGGCATGACGGCATCGTTGCCGGTCATTGCTTGTGCAAAAGAGCTGGGCGTCAGCGAGGAAAAGCGGTACCGTGCCCTGTGCGTGTCCAACCTGACAGCGGTCTATCAGAAGCGGGATATCGGACGGCTGTCGGCCTATTGCGGCGCCGTCAGCGCTGCCGCAGGCGCCGGCGTGGGCATGATGTATCTGCGGGGCGGCAGTCTGGCGGATATGGCCAATGTGCTCACCTGCACTTTGGCCGATGTGGGCGGTATTCTCTGCGACGGCGCCAAATCCTCCTGCGCCGCAAAAATCGCGTCTTCTGTGGAGGCGGCCCTGCTGGCCATCCGCATGACGGAGAAGCAGCGGGGCTTCGGCAGCGGCGAGGGCTTTATCAAGGATACCATCGGTGAGACGGTGGCAGCCATCTCCACCATAGCCCGGGAGGGAATGCAGGTCACCGACGAGGTGATTCTCGATGTGATGATCAACCGCTGAGACGGTGCCGCGGCGGTCCTGCGCCTCCAGGTTCCCCCTTGTAAACTGTGCGGATTTATGCTATCCTAGGAAAAATGCCTGTCAAAGAGGTGCCGATACATTGATGAAAATATACGAATCTGCGGAGGATTATCTGGAGGCGATTCTGGTGCTCCGGGAGCGCATCGGTCTGGTCCGCTCTATCGACGTGGTCAATGAACTGGGGTATTCCAAGCCCAGCGTCAGTGTGGCCATGAAGAAACTCCGGGAAAACGGCTATGTGGTGGTGGACGGCGAGGGCCACATCCGACTGACTGAGGACGGCGAAGCCATCGCCAGCCGCGTCTACAGCAGACACCGTCTGTTGACCCAGTTTTTTATCCGGCTGGGTGTTTCACCGGAGGTGGCGGCGGCCGACGCCTGCAAAATTGAGCACGACCTCAGTGAGGAGACCTTTGAGAAGATCAAAGCCCATGCTCAGCAGCATGGGGGAGTGCCGGAATCGGAAAGCATGAAAAAGTGAATCAGGCAGAATGCCCGAAATGCGTGGTGGTGACACCGCGGGTTTCGGGCATTTTTGCATATGGAAATTCCAAAGGGAATTGTGCAATTTCAATAATACATATGGAGAAAAATCAAGCACAATGACAGAATTTTAAAATGTCAATGGATTACTTCGGATTTCTATCAAGAGAACTCATAAAAAAAGTTTTGGTAATCGCGATTATTTTTTAAAATTTCCTGATTTTTAACGGAGATTCGGAGACGTTGTATAGAACGACGAATATTTGAGCAAAAACGGACTGTATTTTATACAAATATAAATGTATCGATAGTTGTATACTGAAAAACGTAGTGCTATAATAAGGAAAAGAATCCGGCGAACGGAACACCGTTTCCGCCGGGTCCTTTGTTGGAACAGTGTGTATTATTTTGAATGATTGCGAGGGTACTATTTATGAGAAAAATCACTATCATCGGTGCAGGCAGCGTGGGTTCCGCCATTGCAAACGACATGATGACCATGGGTATCGCCACGGAGATTCTCATGATTGACGTCAACAAGCCCAAGGCATTTGGTGAGGCACTGGACGTGTATCAGGGCGTTACGTTCTGCGCACCGGCCATCGTCCGCAGCGGTGACTATGCCGATGCCAAGGATTCCGACATCGTGATCATCACCTCCGGCATTGCCAGAAAGCCCGGCCAGACCCGTCTGGAGCTGGCTCAGACCAACGTCAACATCCTCAAGGACATCGCTCCCCAGATCGTGGCTGCGGCTCCCAACGCCATCTATATTATTGTTTCCAACCCCGTGGACGTGCTGACCTATGTGTTCCACAAGATTTCCGGTGTGCCTGAGAGCCGCATCATCGGTTCCGGCACTGTGCTGGATACGGCCCGCCTGCAGTCCGAGCTGGCCCGCCGGTTCCACCTGAACCCCCAGAACGTCCACGCCAGTGTCTACGGTGAGCACGGCGATTCCTCGTTTGTGCCCTGGTCCCTGGCCACCATCAGTAACATTCATATCGACTCCTATAAGGCGTGCTGCCCCGAACCTGAAAACATCAAGTGGGAGCAGAACTATGAGGAAATGGAGGAGTTTGTCCGCACCTCCGGCGGCAAGGTCATCAAGTCCAAGGGCGCGACGTTCTACGCTGTGGCTATTTCTGTTTGCCACATCTGCAAATGCATTGCCAATGGTTCCGGCACGGCCCTGACCGTTTCCACCATGATGCACGGTGAGTACGGCGTGGACGATGTGTGCCTGAGCACCCTGGCTCTGGTGGACGCCAACGGTGTCCGCGGCAAGATTCTCAGCAAGCTGACCCCTGAGGAGGAGGCCAAGCTGCAGAACAGCGCCAATAAGCTGAAGGAAGTCATCCACAACATCGAGATCTGATGCGCGGCCCCGGGGCGGCGACTGATGACGAGAAAGGAGAACACAGATGGAATATCGGATTGAGCGGGACTCCATGGGAGAAATGAAGGTGCCTGCCGATAAGTATTGGGCGGCACAGACCGAGCGCAGCCATGAGAACTTTGAGATCGGTGTTGGCATTGAGACCATGCCGCGGGAGATCACCTATGCGTTCGGCATCCTCAAGAAGGCGGCGGCCATGGCGAACCATGCCCTGAAGCCGGAGAAGATGACAGCGGAAAAGCTGAACGTCATCTCCCAGGCGTGTGACGAGGTCATGAGCGGCAAGCTCAACGAGCACTTCCCTCTGGTGGTCTGGCAGACCGGTTCCGGCACCCAGTCCAACATGAATGCCAACGAGGTCATTGCCAATCGCGGCAATGAGCTGGCAGGGGAGAAGCTGCTCCATCCCAATGACGACATCAATATGTCCCAGTCCTCCAACGATACGTTCCCCACGGCCATGCACATCGCTGCCGTGACCGCCATCGAGGATAAACTGATTCCCGCGGTGGATCTGCTGATCGATACCTTCCACCGCCTGGAGGCGGAGAATGAAGACGTGGTCAAGTCCGGCCGCACCCACCTTCAGGACGCCACCCCTATTAAATTTTCCCAGGAGATCTCCGGCTGGAGAAGCAGCCTGGAGAAGGATAAGAAGATGCTCCAGCTTGCTTTGCCGGAGCTGAAGGAGCTGGCCTTGGGCGGCACCGCTGTGGGCACCGGTCTCAACGCTCCCAAGGGCTTCGATGTGGAGGTGGCCAAGGCCGTCTCCCAGATCACCGGCAAGGACTTTCAGACGGCGGAGAACAAGTTCCACGCCTTGACGTCCAAGGATGAGCTGGTCTTTGCCCACGGCGCCATCAAGGCCCTGGCCGCCGATATGATGAAGATTGCCAACGACGTCCGCTGGCTGGCCTCCGGCCCCCGCTGCGGCATCGGTGAGATCTTCATTCCGGAGAATGAGCCCGGCTCCTCCATCATGCCCGGCAAGGTCAACCCCACCCAGTGTGAGGCGGTGACCATGGTCGCCGTCCAGGTCATGGGCAACGATGTGGCCATCGGTATGGCCGCCTCGCAGGGCAATTTTGAACTGAACGTGTTCATGCCCGTGTGTATTTACAACTTCCTGCAATCGGCCCGGCTGCTGGCCGAGGCTATGGTGTCCTTCAACAACAAGTGTGCCGTGGGCATCACGGCCAACCGGGAGAAGATGGCCCATAACCTGCACAACTCCCTGATGCTGGTAACGGCTCTCAACCCCTATATCGGCTATGATAACGCCGCCAAGACGGCCAAGAAGGCCTATAAGGAGAACATTTCCCTGAAAGAGGCCTGCGTGGAGCTGGGTTTCCTGACGGCGGAGCGGTTCGACGAGGTATTCCATCCTGAGCAGATGGTATAAGAGGAAGGAAAGACAGACTATGGTTTTTAGCTATTTCCCCGGGTGTACATTGAAGACCAAGGCCAAGGACCTGGACCTCTATACGAGAAAGTCCGCCGAGGCTCTGGGCATCACCTTGGAAGAATTGCCGGATTGGCAGTGCTGCGGCGCGGTCTATCCCCAGGCAAAAGACGAGATTGCAACCAAGCTGTCGTCCATTCGGTCCCTGGCTTCGGCCAGGGACTTGGGCCACAGTCTGGTCACAGTTTGCTCCGCGTGTCATCACGTGATCAAGCGCGTGAATCATGACATGCAGACCGATGAGGACATTGTCCTCCGGGCCAATAATTATCTACAGCTGGATACCCCCTACCATGGGGAGACGAAAGTCCTGCATTATCTGGAAGTTCTGCGGGACGAATTGGGATTCGACGAACTGGCCAAACGGGTCAAGAATCCCCTGACGGGCCGGAAAATCGGCGCCTATTATGGCTGTCTGCTGCTGCGTCCCAGCGGCGAAATGCAGTTCGATAACCCCGAGAAGCCCACCATTCTGGAGGACTTTATCCGGGCCATTGGTGCAGAACCTGTCATCTACGCCAACCGTAACGAGTGTTGCGGCGGCTACATTACCTTGGAAAACAAGCCTCTGGCGGTCAAGAAGGCCAGTGCCGTGACGGCGTCGGCCAAGGCCAACGGAGCCGAATGTCTCATTACGGCTTGTCCCCTGTGTCTCTACAACCTGAAAGAGAACGCCGAGGGGGATATGCCCATCTATTACTTCACCGAGCTTCTGGCCGAAGCCCTCGGTGTGAACTAAAGGAGGTGGCGTCATGCAGAAAAATCAGGAACTGGAGTTGACCGCCACCATCAAACGCATTAGCGGCGTCAATCCAAAGCTGTGCATGAAGTGCGGTAAATGTACCGCCACTTGCCCGGCCTTTGACGAAATGGACTACCATCCCCATCAGTTTGTCGATCTGGTCGATAAGGGGCAGATTGAAAAGCTGATGAACTCCAAAGGCATCTGGAATTGTCTCTCCTGTTTTGCCTGTTTGGAGCGCTGTCCGAGAATGGTGGAGCCTGCCAAGCTCATTGAGGCCGTCCGTCTGGCGGTGATCCGTCAGCAGGGCCAGAACCATCTCAAACCCGAACAGATTCCGGAGCTGCTCGATGAGAACCTGCCCCAGCAGGCCATCACCAGTGCCTTCCGGAAATACGCGAAGTAAGGGGAGGACAACGGAATGCAAAAAATCGGCGTATTCGTCTGTTGGTGTGGTACCAACATCGCCGCCACGGTAGATGTGAAGGCCGTGGCAGAGGCTCTTGGCAAGGAGCCTGGCGTGGTATTTGCCACAGACTATCAATATATGTGCTCCCAGGCGGGCCAGGATATGATCCGCGACGCCATTCAAGAGCATAACCTGGGCGGCGTGGTCATCTGCTCCTGCTCGCCCCGCATGCACGAGACCACCTTCCGCAAGACGGCAGAAAAGGCCGGCCTCAATCCCTATATGGTGGAGATTGCAAACATCCGTGAGCAATGTTCCTGGATTCACAAGGATATGCCCACTGCCACGGAAAAAGCCATTATCCTGGGCCGGGCCGCTATTGCCAAAGTGCATTTGAATGCTCCCCTGACAGCGGGCGAAAGTCCTGTCACCAAGCGGGCTCTGGTCATTGGCGGCGGTATCGCCGGTATCCAGACGGCTCTGGATATTGCCGACGCCGGGTTCCCCGTGGATATCGTGGAGAAGAAGCCCACCATCGGCGGCAAGATGACGCAGATCGACAAGACGTTCCCGACACTGGACTGCGCCGCCTGTATTTTGACTCCCAAGATGGTGGAGGCCGCCCAGAACGAGAATATCCGCATCTTCTCCTACTCGGAGGTGGATTCCGTCAAGGGCTTTGTGGGCAACTTCCACGCCACCATCCGCCGCAAGGCCCGCTATGTCAAGGAGGACGTCTGCACCGGCTGCGGCCTGTGTACCGAAAAATGTCCCCAGAAGAAAGTTCCCAACGAGTTCAACTTGGGTCTGGACAACCGTCGGGCCATCTACATCCCCTTTGCCCAGGCGGTGCCCAAGGTGGCTACCATCGACCCCAACTACTGCACCATGCTCAAAAGCGGCAAGTGCGGCGTCTGCGCCAAGGTCTGTACGGCCGGCGCCATTGACTATAAGCAGCAGGACGAGTTCATCGAAGAGGATTACGGCGCGATTGTTGTGGCTACAGGCTTCAATCCCATCAAGCTGGACCGCTACGATGAGTATGCCTATTCCCAGAGCCCCGATGTGGTGACGTCTCTGGAGTTCGAGCGCCTCATGAATGCTGCCGGTCCTACTGCCGGTACGCTGCTGCGCCCCTCTGATGGCGAACATCCCCATACGCTGGTTTTTGTCCAGTGCGTCGGCTCCCGTGAGACGAGAGACTGCGGCAAGCCCTACTGCTCCAAAATCTGCTGCATGTATACGGCCAAGCACGCCATGTTGTGCAGAGAAAAATACCCCGATACGGAGGTCTATGTATTTTATATTGACGTCCGTACCCCCGGTAAAAACTTCGATGAATTCTATCGCAGGGCCGTGGAGGAATACGGCGTCCACTATATCAAAGGTATGGTGGGCAAGGTGGTTCCTGAAAACGGCAAGCTGAAGGTCCAGGCGTCGGATTTGCTGAGCAATGAACAAATCCATATCGATGCCGATATGGTCATCCTGGCCGCGGCGATTGAACCCGACGAGAGCGCCCGCTCCATTGCCACCATGCTGACGGCCTCCATGGACACCAACGACTTCTTCACCGAGGCCCATCCCAAGCTGCGTCCCGTGGAGAGCCCCACCGCCGGTATTTTCCTGTCCGGTGTCTGCCAGGGCCCCAAGGATATCCCCGAGACCGTGGCCCAGGCCGGTGCTGCCGCCTCCAAGGTCATCGGCCTGCTGGCAAAAGACCATCTGATGTGCAATCCCTGTGTGGCGGAGGCCAACGAGCTTATGTGCAACGGCTGCTCCAGCTGTGAAAAGGTCTGTCCCTACGGTGCCATCACCTATAGTGATAAAGAGTTCCCCGGACCCAACCGCACCCGGGTGCTGCGCCGGGTGGCGTCGGTCAATCCGGCGGTCTGCCAGGGCTGCGGCGCTTGTACGGTGGCCTGTCCCAGCGGCGCCATGGACCTGAAGGGATTCTCGACAAGCCAGATCATGGCGGAGGTGGATGCCATATGCAAGTAAACAATGAATTCAAGCCCACCATTGTGGCATTCTGCTGCAACTGGTGTTCCTATGCCGGTGCTGACCTGTCGGGCACCAACCGCCTGAACTATCCGGCCAATGTGAAAATCATCCGCGTACCCTGCTCCTGCCGTGTCAATCCTATGTTTATCCTGCGGGCGTTCCAGCGGGGAGCCGACGGCGTGATCATCTGCGGCTGTCACCCCGGCGACTGCCACTACACCACCGGTAACTACTACGCCCGCCGCCGTATGACGCTGCTGTTCTCCATGCTGGATTACCTGGGCATCGAGAAGGGCCGTACCCGTGTGGAATGGGTCTCCGCCGCCGAAGGCGCGAAGTTTGCCGCCACCATGAACGAGTTTGTGGAGACGGTGACCAAGCTGGGCGAGAACAAGAGACTGGAGGACCTGAGATGCAAGAACTGATCAAAGCAAAGGCCATCGAGCTGCTGGAAAACGGCACGGTGGATCGGGTCCTGGGCTGGAAAGCCGGTGAATTCTTCTACGATCTGACCCCGGCTGTGTTCACGAGCCGGGAAGAAATCGAAAAGGACTTCGTCTACTCTGTGTTCTCCGGCGCGAACCTCTCCAAGTATCTCATTAAAGAGAGCCGCAAGGACGGCAAGGTGGCGGCGTTTCTGAAGCCCTGCGATACCTACTCGTTCAATCAACTTTTGAAAGAGCACCGCATTTGGCGGGATCATGTGTATGTGGTGGGTATCGCCTGTGACGGTATGTGTGACATGGAGAAAATCCGTGCCGCCGGAGCGAAAGGCGTTCTAAGCGTGGAGCGGGACGGCGATACCCTGAAAATCGAGACCCTCTACGGCCCCATGACCATGACCAAGGCGGATGCCGAGGCGGAGCGCTGTGTCTGCTGCAAAAGCCGCAAGCTGGTGGCCTATGACGAGAAAATCGGCGAGGACGGCGATGTGATTGAGAACTCCGGCCGCTTCGATATGGTTGCCAAGCTGGAGGCCATGACCCCCGATGAGCGGTACGCGTTCTGGCAGGGGGAGCTGAGCAAGTGCATCCGCTGCAATGCCTGCCGCGACGTCTGCCCCGCCTGTACCTGTGAGAAGTGCGTCTTTGACAATCCCAAATCCGGCATTGCCCAAAAGGCCGCCGTCAACAGCTTTGAAGAGAGCATGTACCACATTATCCGGGCGTTTCATGTGGCATCCCGCTGTACCGACTGTGGCGAATGTTCCCGGGTCTGCCCCCAGAACATCCCCCTGCACCTGCTGAACCGGAAGTTTATCAAGGATATCAATGAGCTGTATGGTGAGTACCAGTCCGGTGCGGACCTGGAGACGCGGCCCCCGCTGATGAACTTCACCCAGGAGGACTGCGAGCCCTCCGTGGTCTATGAGAGAGGAGGGAAACAGGCATGAAGCAGCTGTCCCTGTCCAAATTGCATGAACTGTTTGCCGCCATGGCGGCCCAGCAGCAGCTGTACATTCCCGCCGACAAGGGGGGCCAGGCCCAGTTCCTGCCCTATGTGGACGGCATGGAGCTGACCCAATCCCTCAATACGGCCCGCAGCGCCAAGGACCTGTTCTTCCCTCAGACGGAAAATATCGTGGGTTTCCAGGTTAACGGTACAGAGATCACCATAGAGGATACCCGGGACCCCGGCGCGCCTTTCGTGGTCTTCGGCGTCCGGGCCTGCGACGCCAGAAGCTTTGAGATTCTCGACCGGGTGTTTCTCAGTGACCCGGTGGATACCTTCTATGAGACACGCCGCGCCAACGGCACCGTAGTGACATTGGCCTGCACCCGGCCCGAAGAGACCTGCTTCTGCGGCGTCTTCGGCATCGACCCGGCCAACCCCGGCGGCGATGTGGCTGCCTGGATGGCAGGGGAGAACCTGTATCTGTGCGCCAATACCGAAAAGGGCGAGAAGCTGCTGAGCAGTCTGCCGCTGCTGTCCGACTGCGATGGCAACACTGTGGAGACGGTCCAGGCGGAGATTCATGCCATCACGGATAAGCTGCCCCTGAACAAGCTGGATTTGACCGGCTTTGACGGCGACCATCTGATGGAGCACTTCAACAATCCGGCCTGGTCCAAGCTGTCCGAATCCTGCCTGGGCTGTGGTACCTGTACCTTTGTCTGTCCCACCTGCCAGTGCTACGACGTCCGGGACTTTGATACGGGCCACGGTGTCCGCCGGTTCCGCTGCTGGGACAGCTGTATGTACTCCGACTTTACCATGATGGCCCACGGTACCAACCGTCCGACGCAAAAGGAGCGGTTCCGCCAGCGGTTCATGCACAAGCTGGTGTACTTTCCGTCCAATAATGACGGTATTTATGGCTGCGTCGGCTGCGGCCGCTGCCTGGCCAAGTGCCCCATTTCCATGAACATCGTTAAAGTCGCTAAGACGCTGGGGGAGGGAACGAAATGACAATGAGAAAGGACCCTCTGATCCCCATGATCGGCGTGGTCACCGACATTCGTATGGACACGCCGGACGTCAAGACCTTCCGGGTGGTGGGCCTGGACGGCAAGAAGCCCTTTGAGCATATCCCCGGCCAGTGTGCCATGCTGTCCATGCCGGGCATCGGCGAGGCGCTGTTCTCCATCACCTCGTCACCCACCAATGAGGACTATCTGGAATTCTCCATCAAAAAGTGCGGCTGTGTCACCACCTGGCTCCATGAGATGGAGCCGGGCCGTCAGGTAACCCTCCGCGGCCCCTATGGCAATGGCTTCCCGGTGGATACGGAGTTAAGGGGCAAGGACCTGCTGATCATTGCCGGCGGCATCGGTCTGGCGCCGGTCCGGTCTGTTATCAACTATGTCCGGGCGAACCGGGCCAACTACGGCACATTGGATATCGTCTACGGCTCCCGCAGCAAGGACGATCTGGTGGACTACGCCGAAATCATTGACGAGTGGTGCAAGGAGGACGGTATCAATGTCCACCTGACCATCGACCGGGAGCAGGAGGGCTGGGACGGCCATGTGGGCTTCGTTCCCAATTACGTCAAGGAGCTGAACTTCGACACCTCCAAAACCGTGGTCATGTGCGGCCCTCCGATTATGATTAAATTCACCCTGGCGGGCCTGGAAGAATTGGGATTCCGGCGGGATCAGGTGTACACCACCTTTGAATTGAAAATGAAGTGTGCCCTGGGCAAGTGCGGTCGGTGCAACATCGGTGACAAGTATGTGTGCAAGGACGGTCCCGTCTTCCGCCTGGACCAGATGAGCGAACTGCCGGATGAATATTAAGGAGAATTTCGATGGAACAAATGGTTAACGTCTTCCTGTTCGGAAAGAAATATGAAGTCCCGGAAAGCCTGACCATCATGGAGGCCATGGAGTATTCCGGCTACCAGCTGGTGCGGGGCTGCGGCTGCCGCAACGGCTTCTGCGGCGCCTGCGCCACCATCTACCGCATTGCCGGCGACCGGGAGCTGAAGGCGTGTCTCGCCTGCTCCACCAAGGTGGAGAACAATATGTACGTGGCCACTTTGCCGTATTTCCCCCTGGTCAAGGAGGTCTACGACATTGAGAAGATCAAGCCCACAGAGCAGATCATGATGCAGCTGTATCCGGAGATCTACGCCTGTGTCGGCTGCAATGCCTGCACCAAGGCTTGCTCTCAGGGCCTCAACGTCATGCAGTACATCGCCTATGCGCAGCGAGGCGAATATGAGAAGTGTGCCGAGGAGTCCTTCGACTGCGTCATGTGCGGCATCTGCTCCTCCCGCTGTCCCGCCGGCATCTCCCATCCCCAGGTGGCCATGCTGGCCCGCCGCCTCAACGGTAAGTATCTGGCTCCCCACTGTGACCACTTGGATGATCGCATTCGGGAAATCGCCGAGGGCAAGTATGAGAAGCTCATTGAAGATCTCATGCAAAAGCCGCTCAGCGAGATCAAGGAGCTGTACAACAACCGTGAGATCGAGAAATAAGGAGGGAGCTTCCCATGTATCAGGATAAAATCATGCAGGAGTCCATCCGCAAGGTGGAGGCGGCCCGGGCCGAAAATGTGAAGCTGGACCCCAGAAGAATGACAGCCGAGGAGAAAGAGAAGCTGCTGGCTACTTATCATCCTGACTACCGTCAGGAGCAGTTCACTCTGCTGCAAATGGGTCCCAACAAGGGCGAAAAGGTGCCGGTGGAGCTGGCGGCATTGCTGCAAGCCCACTCCCGCATCCGCGATCTGACCATCGACCTGGAGCATCCCGACTATGATGTGGATGTGCTGGTCATCGGCGGCGGCGGCGCCGGTGCATCGGCGGCCATCGAGGCCCACAACGGCGGCGCCAACGTTATGGTGGTTACCAAGCTGCGCATGGGCGACGCCAATACTATGATGGCTGAGGGCGGCATCCAGGCTGCCGACAAGCCCAACGACAGCCCGGCCCAGCATTTCCTGGACGCCTTTGGCGGCGGCCACTTCGCGGCCCAGAAAGACCTGCTGCAAAAGCTGGTCACCGAGGCTCCCGAGGCCATCCGCTGGCTCAGTGAGTTGGGTGTGGAGTTCGATAAAGCGCCGGACGGCACCATGATTACCACCCACGGCGGCGGTACCTCCCGCAAGCGCATGCACGCCGCCAAGGACTACTCCGGCGCGGAAATTATGCGGACCCTTCGGGATGAAGTGCTGAACCGGGGTATCCCCGTGGTGGACTTCACCGCCGCCATTGAGCTCATTAAGGATGAGGACGGTAAGTGTGCCGGTGCAGTGCTCCGCAACATGGAGACCGAGGAAATTCTCGTGGCCCGGGCCAAAACGGTCATCATTGCCACCGGCGGTGCGGGACGGCTCCATTACCAGGGCTTCCCCACCTCCAACCACTACGGCGCCACCGCCGACGGTCTAATTTTGGGCTATCGGGCCGGAGCCAAGCTGTTGTACCCCGATACCCACCAATACCATCCCACGGGCGCGGCGTTCCCGGCACAGATTTTCGGTGCATTGGTGACGGAGAAGGTCCGTTCCATCGGCGCCATGCTGATTAACGTCAACGGTGAAGCCTTTATGAACCCCCTGGAGACCCGTGACGTGGCCGCTGCCTCCATCATCCGGGAGTGCTCCGACCGGGGTAACGGCGTCAAGACACCTGCCGGTTACGCCGTGTGGCTGGACACCCCCATGATCGAGATGAAGCACGGCGAGGGCACCATTGAAAAGCGGATTCCCGCCATGATGCGAATGTTCGGCAAGTTCGGCATTGATATCCGCAAGGAGCCCATTCTGGTCTATCCGACGCTGCACTATCAGAACGGTGGTCTGAAGATCACCAGCGACGGTATGACCGACGTGGAAAATCTGTTCGTGGCCGGTGAGGCTGTTGGCGGTATCCATGGCCGTAACCGCCTGATGGGCAACAGCCTGCTGGATATCATTGTCTTCGGCCGCAACGCCGGTCGCAACGCTTCGGCCAAGGCCAAGGGCGTTACCGTGGGTAAGCTGACGCTGTCCCATGTGGCGCAGTTTGAAAAAGAGCTGGCCGACGCCGGTATCGAAACCGATGCGGTGTCTCCCAAGCTGCTGCCCGACTACGCCCGCCGCGGCTAATTCTTATACAGCAAATGCGTCACTGGTAAAGTGGCGCTTTTGCTGTTTCTAAATGCAAGGAAGGTTTTACAATTATGTATCCCATCATCGACGCCCACTGTCATATCTATCCGGAGGCCATTGCCAAAAAAGCGGCCAACGCCACCGGTCGTTTTTACGACGGCCTGCCGTCCACCTGCGACGGCACCGTGGACACGCTGCTGCGGGAAGGGGAGCGGTGCGGCATTGCACATTTTCTGGTCCAATCTGTGGCCACCAAGCCGGAACAGGTCCGGTCCATCAATGAATTTATCGCCCGGGAAGTGGCGGACCACCCGGACAAGCTGACGGGCTTCGGTACATTGCACCCGGACAGCCCCGATATGGAAGGGGATGTGAACCATCTGCTGGAGCTGGGGCTGAAAGGCGTCAAGCTCCATCCCGATATCCAGCAATTTAAAATTGACGACTACCGCTGTCTGCGGATTTACGACCTGTGTGAGGGGCGGCTGCCCATCCTGATGCACACCGGTGACAGCCGCTTTGACTATTCCAATCCTAACCGGCTTTTACCCATCTTGGAAATCTATAAGAATCTGACGGTCATCGGCGCCCATTTTGGCGGGTATTCTATGTGGGATGAAGCGGAGTCCCGGCTGGTGGGTCTGCCCAACCTGTATGTCGACTGCTCCTCCACCCGGTTTGCTGTATCTGATGAAAAGGTGGTGGAACTGATCCGGGCCTATGGCAGCGACCGGGTCCTATTTGGTACCGATTACCCCATGTGGTCCCCGGTGGAGGAGACAGCATGGTTTCTGGGGCTGCCCCTGACGGAGGAAGAACGACGCCGGATTCTCTATGAAAACGTCTGCAAGCTGTTATCCATTCCCGTACCGGCCCCGGTGGAGCGGCAGTAAAAAAATCACTGTCCGTCGAGAAACGGCGGACAACAGGGGACGGGGCGTGTTGTGGTTTGCCGATGCAACACATGGGGCGGCAGAGAGGGGCTGCCCGGAAAATTGCCGAATTTCTTGGTTGTCGCGGTTAGGGGGGACGGAATAACTACTTTTTTTCAGTCAATACGCCGTTTTGGTGGTATAGATGCAGGAAAACATGAGTGGTTGTATGTGGATTTACGGAAAACAACATGAAACCACAAAAATGATTTTACCTAAAAAGGTTTTTATTTTTCGGAGTTTTGAAAAAAATCACCATGGACACTCTTATAAGTTTTTTTGAACTTTTTCGTCTCTATGAAAAAAATGTGGATTATCGAGGTTTTGGTGTTGACATTGTGTTTGGTTTGGCGTACAATACGAATGAAACAATACAATACAACATTTAGAGCCCGTTGCAACCGCCAAATACAGCTATGCTGCGCGGTATCGTCATAGAAAGGATGAAAACAACATGAAAACAAGAGCAGTTCGTCTGTACGGTAAAGAGGACCTCCGTTTGGAGGAATTCGAGCTCCCAGCCATCCAGGACAATGAGATTCTGGCCCGCGTGGTCTCCGACAGCATCTGCATGTCCTCCTTCAAGGCGGCCGAGCAGGGCGCCGACCACAAGCGCGTTCCCAACAATGTGGCGGAACATCCCGTCATCATCGGCCATGAGTTCTGCGGCGAGATCGTAGAGGTGGGCGCCAAGTGGCAGAGCCAGTTCAAGGCCGGTCAGAAGTTTGCCATCCAGCCCGCTCTGAACTATAAGGGCAGCTTGGACGCTCCCGGCTACTCCTATCAGTACATCGGCGGCGATGCCACCTACATCATCATCCCCCATGAGGTTATGGAAATGGGCTGCCTGCTGCCCTATGAGGCCAACAGCTTCTTTGGTGGTTCCCTGACCGAACCCCTGAGCTGCGTCATCGGTACCTTCCATGCCATGTACCATACGGTCCGCGGCTCCTACGAGCACGCCATGGGCATCCGTGAGGGCGGCAGCATGGCCATCCTGGCCGGTGTGGGCCCCATGGGTCTGGCCGCTATTGACTACATCATCCACTGTGACCGCCGTCCCGGCTTCTTGGTGGTCACTGACATCGACGACGCCCGTCTGGCCCGCGCGGAGAAGCTGCTGAGCCCTGAGGAGGCCAAGAAGAACGGCGTCACCCTGATTTACAAGAACACTCGCGAGGGAGACCCTGTGGCGGAGCTGAAAGAGCTCAACGGCGGCAAGGGCTATGATGACGTTCTGTGCTTCGCGCCTGTGGCCGCGGTGGTGCAGCAGGCGGACGCCCTTCTGGGCGACGATGGCTGCCTGAACTTCTTCGCCGGTCCTCAGGACCCCAAGTTCTCCGCCATGTTCAATTTCTATAATGTCCATTACGCCTCCACCCATGTGGTGGGTACCTCCGGCGGCAATACTGCCGATATGATCGAAGCTCTGGAGATGATCGGCCAGGGCAAGCTGGACCCCTCCATTCTGGTCACCCACATCGGCGGACTCAACGCGGTTATCGAGACGACTTTAAATCTGCCCAAGGTTCCCGGCGGCAAGAAGCTCATCTACACCGGTATTGCGATGCCCCTGACGGCCATTGCCGACTTTGAGGAGAAAGGCAAGACCGATCCCATGTATGCCGAACTGGCCAAGCTGGTGGCCAAGACCAACGGCCTGTGGAACGCGGAGGCGGAAGCCTACCTGCTGAAAACTTTGACGAAATAATACTTAGGAGTGAATGATAATATGGCAGAAGGAGTACTGATGCCCAAAGCCGGCATCACCGTAGAATCCTGTATCATCGGCCAGTGGAAGAAGAACGTCGGCGACCCGGTGGCCATAGGCGATGTCCTCTTCACCTATGAGACGGACAAGGCGGAGTTTGAGTGCGAGTCCACCGCCGCCGGTACCCTGCTGGAGCAGTTCTATCAGGAGGGCGACGAGGTGCCCTGCCTGGTGAATGTCTGCGCTGTGGGTAATCCCGGCGAGGATGTGTCCGCGCTCCGCGGCGCCACCGGTTCGGCTGAACCTACCGCTGCTCCCGCCGCCGCCCCTGCTGCTGCACCGGCTCCCGCAGCTGCCGCCCCGGCCGCTTCCGGCCCTGTGGCACAGCCTGTGGTTATGCCCAAGGCTGGTATCACAGTGGAATCCTGCATCATCGGCCAGTGGAAGAAGAATGTGGGCGACGCCGTGGCTGTGGGCGACATCCTCTTTACATACGAGACCGACAAGGCAGAGTTCGAGTGCGAATCCACCGCCGCCGGTACGCTGCTGGCGAAGTTCTACGAGGACGGCGACGAAGTGCCCTGCCTGGTAAATGTCTGTGCTGTGGGCAACCCCGGTGAGGATTTTGAATGCCTGCGCGGCGGTTCCGGCGCTCCCGCCGCCCCTGCTGCGGCCCCTGCCGCTGCGGCGCCTGCGGTGGCTGCTCCGGCTGCTGCCGCCCCTGCCGGCCCTGCCGCCGTGGCCGTGGTTATGCCCAAGGCTGGTATTACGGTGGAATCCTGCATCATCGGCCAGTGGAAGAAGAATGTGGGCGACGCCGTGGCGGTGGGCGACATCCTCTTTACATACGAGACCGATAAGGCGGAGTTTGAGTGCGAATCCACCGCCGCCGGTACGCTGCTGGCAAAGTTCTATGAGGACGGCGACGAGGTGCCCTGCCTGGATAATGTCTGTGCTGTGGGTAACCCCGGCGACGCGTTTGAGTTCCTGCGTCCCGGTTCCACCGAGACAGCTCCCGTGGCGGCCCCTGCGGCTGCCGCTCAGGCTCCCGTTGCTGCTGCACCGGCTGCTGCCGTACCGGCTGCCGCTGCCGGTGTACCCGCCGATCCCGCAGCCATTTCGCCCAGAGCACGGGCTTTGGCTAAGAGCGCTGGCGTGCCTGCGGGTTACGCCACCGGTACCGGCCCCAACGGCCGCGTCATCGAGCGGGATATCCGCAAGCTGATGGAGGAGGGTGTCCCGGCGCCTGCTGTGGCCGCACCGGCCCCGGCTGCCGCACCGGCTCCCGTCGCTGCTGCTCCGGCCCCTGCCGCCGTCGCTCCCGCTGCCGAGGCCGAGTACGAGGACGTGAAGTTCAACGCGGTCCGCCGCGCCACGGCCAAGGGCATGATGAAGTCCCTGAGCACGATGGCTCAGCTGTCTTTGCAGTTCAGCTTCGATGCTACCCAGGTCCAGGCTTACCGTAAGATGCTCAAGGCCATGGAAGGCCCCATGAGCAAGATTTCCCTCAACGACATGGTGCTCTTTGCCGTCTCCCGGACTATTTTGGGCCATGGCGATCTGAACGCCAACGTTATCGAGGAGAATTCTGTCCGCCGGTTCAAGCACGTCCATCTGGGCTTTGCCTGCGACACACCCCGTGGCCTGCTGGTGCCCACCATCTTTAACGCCGAGAAGAAGTCTCTGCTGGAGATTTCCATGGAGTGCAAGGCGCTGGCTGCCGAGGCCAGAGACGGCGCCATCGCTCCCGACAAGCTTCAGGGCGCGACGTTTACCGTTTCCAATCTGGGTTCCATGGGCTGCGAAGCCTTTACCCCCGTCATCAACCCGCCCCAGACCGGTATTCTGGGCGTCTGCAACATTGAGACGAAGATCAAGTCGGCCAAGGATGGCGCCATTGCAACATATCCTGCCATGGGTCTGTCCCTGACTTTCGACCACCGCGTGGTGGACGGCGCACCTGCCGCCCGCTTCATGTCGGAGCTGTGCAAGAATTTGGAGAATTTTATGACATTGTTGGCCCAATAAGACAGGAGTGAAATGCCTATGGATAAATTTGATGTAGTGGTCATTGGCGGCGGTCCCGGCGGCTATCTTTGCGCCGAACGGGCGGCCCAGGGGGGGCTCAAGGCGGCGGTCATCGAGCAGAGAAGTCTCGGCGGCGTCTGCGTCAACGAAGGCTGTATTCCCACAAAGAGTTTGCTCTACTGCGCCAAACAGTATGCGGCGGCCCGCCACGGCGCCGACTATGGCGTGCTTACCGGGGAGGTCCGGTACGATCATGCCAAGGTGGTTCAGCGGAAAAACAAGGTGATCAAAACGTTGATCTCCGGCATCGGCGTCACCATGTCGAGCCACAACATCAAGGTATATACGGCGACGGCCCGCATTCAGGGCCGCGCCGCAGACGGAACCTTTACGGTGTATGCCGGAGAGGAACTGATTGCCGCCGACCGGCTGGTGATTGCCACCGGTTCCGTAACGGCAGTCCCGCCGGTAACGGGTTTGAAAGAGGGGCTTGCCTCTGGTTTTGTATTGACGAATCGGGAGATTTTAGACTTGCAGGAACTGCCCGACAGTTTGGTTTGTATCGGCGGCGGTGTCATCGGCTTGGAAATGGCCTGCTACTTCGCCGCTGTGGGCGTCAAGGTGACAGTCATCGAAATGATGGACAAGATCGCCGGCCCCACCGACGTAGAGATCTGCAAGACGCTGATGAAGACGTATGAGAAGGAGGGCATGGAATTCAAGCTGTCGGCCAAGGTGTTGGAAATCGGCAAGGATTCCGTGACCTATGAGGACGCAACGGGGAAGCACACCCTGGCCTGCGGCAAAGTCCTCCTGTCCGCCGGACGGCGGGCCAATGTGGAGGGCGTGGGCCTGGAAGTCCTGGGAGTGGAAACCGTGCGCGGTGCGGTGGTCACCGACCGACACCTTTGCACCAACGTCCCCGGCGTCTACGCCATCGGTGATTGCAACGGCAAGCTGATGCTGGCCCATACGGCCTATCGGGAAGCCGAAGTGGCGGTCAACCATATGCTGGGCGTCAAGGATGAGATGCGCTATGAGGCCATCCCCTCCGTCATCTACACCAACCCGGAGGTGGCCAGCGTCGGCGAGACCAAGGCCAGCGCCGAGCAGAAGGGTATGCGGGTCAAAGAGGTCAAAGCCCCTATGATGTACTCCGGCCGCTATGTGGCCGAGACCATGAACGGCGACGGCTTCTGCAAGCTGGTCTATGACCTGGACCGCAATTGCCTGGTGGGCGTCCATATGATCGGTTCCTATGCGTCGGAAATGATTTACGGCGCGGCCATGATGCTGGAAACACAGCTGCCGGCGTCCCAGTTGAAAAAACTTGTCTTCCCGCACCCCACCGTCTGCGAAGTCATCCGTGAGGCATTGTTCAAGCTGTAATTTGGTCATTGAATCCATCTGATATAGAATCCATAATAGAAAGGATCGTAATTTCCATGCCCAAGTCTTTGTACGTCGATCCGGTAGCCACCAGAGCACCGGGCAAAATCCATTTTGAGGATATTCCTGTTTGCGCCTACAACAAGACCATTGCCGAGGAGCGCGCCAACTTCTCCGATGAGGACCTGGTTCGCATCTACCGCGATATCACCATCCTCCGGGAATTTGAGAATATGCTGAACCTGATCAAGACCCAGGCCAGCTATAACGGCATCGACACCACCTATCCCGGTCCTGCCCACCTGTCCCTGGGTCAGGAGGCCTCCTGCGTCGGTGAGGCGTATCTGCTGGATAAGGACGACTACATCTTCGGTTCTCACAGAAGCCACTCCGAGATTCTGGCCAAGAGCCTCAGCTGCATTGAGAAGATGAGCGATGACGAGCTTATGAAGGTCATGGAGAACTTCCTGGGCGGCAAGACCCTGCGGGCCGTGGAGAAATTCGGCAAGTGCGACAACGTCAAGGAATTGGCTATCCGCTTTGTGCTGTACGGTACTTTGGCTGAAATCTTTGCGCGGGAGCCCGGCTTCCATCATGGTATGGGCGGTTCCATGCACGCGTTCTTCCTGCCGTTCGGCGTGTATCCCAACAATGCCATTGTAGGCGGCAGCGCCACGATTTCCGCCGGTGCTGCTCTCTATAAGAAAGTCAATCAGAAGAAGGGTATCGTGGTCTGCAACATCGGCGACGCATCCCTGGGCTGCGGCCCCGTTTGGGAAGCCTTTAACTTCGCCGCCATGGACCAGCTGAAGACGCTCTGGGAGGAAGGCATGAAGGGCGGCCTGCCAGTCATCTTCAACATCTTTAATAACTCTTACGGCATGGGTGGCCAGACACGCGGCGAGACCATGGCCTATGATCTGCTGGCCCGGATCGGCGCCGGTATTACCCCCAACCAGATGCACGCCGAGCGTATCGACGGCTGGAACCCTCTGGCTGTCATCGATGCCTATAAGCGTAAGCTGGAGCTGCTGAAGAACAACGATGGCCCCGTCCTGCTGGATGTGGTGACTTACCGCCTGCTGGGCCACTCCACCTCCGACCAGAACGCCTACCGCACCAAAGAGGAGATCGAGGATTGGAGAAGCTACGATCCCATCATCAAGTACCGCCAGTCCCTGGTGGAGGCCGGTGTGGCCGAGGACTCCAAGTTTGAGGAAATCCTCAAGGAGACCTCCGAGCGGATGACCATGATCTGCAAGGCTGCTTCCGACAAGGGAATCTCCCCCTATGTGGACTTTGTCAAGGAACCCGACTATGTGGCCAACCTGATGTTCTCCAATGAGACCGTCCGTTCCATGGACCCCGAGGGCAAGGTCCGCGTGGATACGCCCAAGGAGGAGAACTCCCGCTGGAAGTCCGTCCAGAGCAAGGAGCGCAGCGCCTTCAAGAACGGCCAGCCCGTCTCCAAGATGAAGGTCTACAATATTCGTGACGCCATCTTCGAGCCCATGTTCAACAAGTACTACGAGGACCCGACCCTCATCGCCTACGGCGAGGATGTCCGCGACTGGGGCGGTGCTTACGCGGTCTACCGCGGCATGATGGAGTCCATCCCGTACTCCCGTCTATTCAATTCCCCCATCTCCGAGGCTGCCATCGTGGGCTCTGGTGTCGGTTATGCCATGTGCGGCGGCCGTGCGGTCATCGAGCTCATGTACTGCGACTTCATCGGCCGTGCCGGTGACGAGGTGTTCAACCAGATGTCCAAGTGGCAGGCCATGTCCGCCGGTATCCTGAAGATGCCGCTGGTCCTCCGCGTCTCTGTGGGCGCCAAGTACGGCGCACAGCACTCCCAGGACTGGGTGGCCATCGTCTCCCACATCCCCGGCCTGAAGGTCATGTTCCCCGCTACGCCTTACGAGGCCAAGGGCATTATGCAGGCCGCTCTGAACGGCACCGATCCCGTCATCATCTTCGAGTCCCAGCGTATCTACGATAAGGGCGAGGAGTTCCATGAGGGCGGCGTGCCTGTGGAGGAGTACGAGTGGCAGCCCGGCGCCGTCAACAAAGTGCGTGACGGCAAGGACCTGACCATCCTCACCATCGGCGCCACCCTGTACCGCGCCCTGGACGCTGCCAAGGAGCTGAGCGAGAAGTACGGCATGGAGGCCGACGTCATTAATATGCCGTCTCTGGTACCCCTGGACTACACCGATATTATTGCCTCCGTCAAGAAGACCGGCCGCGTGGTTCTGGCTTCCGACGCCTGCGCCAGAGGTTCCTTCCTCAACGATGTGGCCCAGAATATCAGCAATCTCTGCTTCGACTATCTGGATGCACCTCCCGTGGTGGTGGGCGCCAAGAACTGGATCACGCCTCCCTACGAGTTCGACGAGTTCTTCTTCCCGCAGGCTGAGTGGATCGTCGATGCGGTCAGCGCCAAGATCGTTCCCCTGGATGGCTACGTTTCCAAGATCACGCCCACCGAGGCCCAGTTCCTCAAGAACGCCAAGGCAGGTGTGTAATTCATGAGCGATACCCAGGTGAAAGCCGTTCTGTTTGATCTGGACGGCACCCTCCTGGATACGGTCAAAGACATCGGCACAGGTGCGAATCTCGCCCTGTGCCGACGCGGCTGTCCGGAATATCCGTTGGAGGACTACCGCGGCTTTGTGGGCCACGGTATCAAAAATCTGTTCCGTAAAATTGTGCCGGCTTCAGCCGGGGAGGAAGTCTATCAAAAAGCGCTGGACTTTTACCTCTCCTATTATCCGGATCATTGTATGGACCACACGGAGTTGTTTCCCGGCATTCGGGAGCTGCTGCACAAGTTACAGGCAGCAGGTTACCAGTTGGGTGTCATCACCAACAAGACCCAAGAGACGGCCCAGAAGATCATGGACCACTATTTCCCGGAGGTGGATTTTGCCTTTGTGTGGGGTCGAAGCGGAGACCGCCCGTTGAAGCCGGACCCGGCGGCGGGTACATTGGCCTGTGTGGAGCTGGGCGTCAAGCCGGAGGAGGTACTGTTCTTCGGCGATGGCGATACCGACATGGAATTTGCCGTCAACTCCGGATTTTGGCCGGTAGCCTGTAGTTGGGGCTACCGCAGCCGGGCGGAATTGACAGCAGCTGGCGCCCACCAGATTGTGGACACCACGGCAGAACTGGAGCAGATTCTGCATCTATAAAAGAAACGCTCTCTTCGGAGGGCGTTTCTTTTTTACGGAAAACACATTGCGGATTTCATAAGAATGTGATACGATACTATCGTAGAAAACAACCCATTTACGAGACGGAAACGAGGTCGGAATCATGATAAATCTCAAGGAGAAAAAAGGCTTCCTGTGCGATATGGACGGTGTCATCTATCACGGCGAGCGTCTGCTGCCCGGCGTCAAGGAGTTTGTGGAATGGATGGTCAGCAACGATAAGAAGTTTCTGTTTCTGACCAATGCCAGCAGCCGCAGTCCCAAGGAACTGCAAATGCGCTTGGCCCGCATGGGTTTGGACATTGATGAAAGCCATTTTTATACCAGCGCCATGGCTACGGCGCAGTTCCTCAATACCCAGTCGCCCGGCTGCAGCGCCTATGTGGTGGGTGATCCAGGCCTGTACAACGCTCTCTATGAAAAGGGCATCACCACCAACGACGTCAATCCTGACTATGTGGTGATTGGTGAAACCGTCAACTACAATTTCGACACCATTACCAAGGCCATGCGCCATGTGATGAACGGCGCCCGGCTCATCGGCACCAATACGGACCTGACCGGCCCCTCCGATACGGGCCTGCTGCCCGCCTGTCGTGCTTTGGTGGCGCCCATCGAAGCGACCACAGGCAAGAAAGCATATTTTGTCGGCAAGCCGAATCCTCTGATGATGCGTACGGGCCTGCATCTATTGGGTGTCCATTCCGGTGAGGCCTGCATGGTGGGTGACCGCATGGATACGGACGTCATCGCTGGTATTGAGTCTGGTATGGATTCTATTCTGGTTCTCAGCGGTGTCACCAGCCGGGAGACCATTGAGCAGTATCCCTACCGTCCCAGACTGATTCTGGACGGTGTGGGCGATATCGCACGCCTGGGCGTATAAGCACTGCAATCAAGCGGAGACGTTCTTCGGGGCGTCTCCGCTTATTTATGCTTGCATGGGAGAATTATCCTGTGATAAAATGAGAGAAACCATTAGGAGAGGGGAAACAATATGAGAAAGTACATCAGTGCCATTTTGGCACTCCTGTGCGTCCTACAGATCAGCCTGCCGGTCAGGGCGCAGGAGCCGGAAACGGCTCCGGAGACTGTCGTAGAGGATACCGCACCGGTGGAGACGGGGGAGTCTGCGGTGGAAACGGAGGAGGCTCCGGTCGCAGAGGAGACTGTACCGGCAGAAGAAGAAACCACTCCGGCTGACGACGTAGAAACCACACCGGAGGACGAGCCGCCGACGGCGGAAGAGGAGCCGGAAGAGCTTGTTCTGTCGGAAACACCGGCAGATTGGGCGGCGGAGGCAGTCAATTTCTGCGTGGAGCACGGTATCATTGATGGTCAGAACTTGCGGCTGAGCGCTCAGGCGACCCGGGCAGAATTGGCCACCATGCTGACGCGGCTGCTGGCTGTAGAGCGGCAGGCGGATTTGCGCGGATATGTGGATATTGCGCCGGGCGACTGGTATTATACCGCCGTATCTCAGGCTGTGGCCGCCGGTATTCTGACAGGCAGCGGCGACCATTTGAAGCCCGGCTATACGGTGACACGTCAGGAGGCCATGGTGATGCTGGCCCGTTGCTTTGGCACGGAGGCAGGAAACACAGCGCTGCTCAACAGCTACAGTGACTGTGCCGGTGTGGAGCCGTGGGCCGCCGGAGCCGTGGCCGGATTGATTGAACAGGGAATTGTCAGCGGATACGGTCAGGAGCTGAGCCCTAAGAAGCCTATCACGCGCCAGGAGCTGATCCGCCTGATCTACGATCTGGCCGGTCAGGTGCAGACGGAGCAGCCGGAAGCGGAAACGGTTCTGACTGGAAACGTGGTCTATCAGGGGGATTCCCTGCGGGATGTGACCATCGACGGCAACCTCTATCTGGGCGGCGCGGCAGAAGAACAGCGCCAGCTGGACAATGTTCAGGTCGACGGCGTCATTGTTTGCTATGGCGGCAGCGTTGCTTTGACGGAGAACGTTACCGCCGGCGAGATTATTTTGGCTGGTGAGGAAGCGGAACTGACCACATCTGGTGATGCCGCGGTGGTGGTCCAGGGCAGTAATGCCGTGGTGTCCGGTGGTGGAACCGTGGAGACCAACCGGAATGTAACGCTGCAAAACGGCGTGTATGACCAGGTCAGTGTGGAGCAGGGGACCGTGACGGTGGAGGCTGACGCCACGGTGCATACGGCAGAGCTGTGGAGCGCTGCCAGCACCATCACAGGTGACGGAACTGTGGAGACCGCTGTATGCTATCACAAGGATGCCGCTGTGAAAACTGCGGAGACAGAGGTCCAGAAGGTTCTGGATCATGCATTGGGCCAGACGCAGCTGCAAGTGACCCGTTGGGCCAATAACGTGCTGCCGGGCAAGCAAACCATTGAGACTACGATACAATTTACCAATGTGCCCAATGACGGGACGCCGCGGCTGTGCGATGTGGCATGGTATGTGGACGGTGTGGTGCAGAAACGCCAGTGGCAGGTGCCGGTGACGGAGGGCACGACGGTTACATATTCTCACTGGGTACCCTTTGAAGAGCTGTTCCAGCCGACGAAAACCGTCATGTTGGAGGTCACCTGTGATGGGGAGACTCGGTATCTGTCCCAGACGGTGCAGCAGCAGGGAGAGACGGTGGATACCATCAATGTGGAAGCTACGGTTCGTTATGACACCAATTTGTATCGGTATGAGTCCCTGTCCGGTTACATTAAAACCGTTCCGGCGGGAACTAAGGTGATCTATTTTGACTATGTGGGCCGTACTTCGGCGGAGATTCGGCTGCCGGACGGTACGACAGGCTGGGTCAACTGGTATTCCATTGATATTTCCACGAAGAACTATGTACAGAAAAACGATTACCAGACGGCTACCAAGGAGTATTTCGTCAATAACAAGGGCTACTCCAGCAAAACAGATTATCTGGTGTGGATCAGCCTGTTGAAAGAGCGGGTGAACGTGTTCCAGGGCAGCCAGGGCAACTGGAAGCTGGTCCAATCGTTCCCATGCAGCAGCGGCAAGAATACCACCCCTACCAACGGTGGTGTGTTTGCGTATCAATACCGCCAGAATTATTGGGATTTCGGCTATTATTATGTCAAGAAACCCATGATTTTCAATGGCGGCCATGCGTTCCACACCAGAACGTATATCAAATCCACCGGCGGTCTGCTGGATGCCACCATGCAGGGCACGGTATCGCAGGGCTGTATTCGGATGTATGACGCCGATGTAGACTGGCTGTGGGACAACCTGCCGTTCCAGTCCACGGTTGTGGTATATTAAAACAAAAACAGTGGAAATCAGATGATTTCCACTGTTTTTTACATAAAAACGCGATCGGGCCTATAAGCCGGGTTCTGTAATCGACAGCCATCTATCTAGGCGCACCGTTGCCGGTACGCTCCAGCCACCTTCTCGGGGACGGCCGGGCAAGCCTGAGTCCCCTCTGCGGTGTTGCTCCGGATAGAGTTTACAGCATCAAGCGGTTCCCCGTTGATGGGTGAGCTCTTACCTCGCCTTTCCACCCTTACCTCGTCGATACAAGTACCGGCGGGGCGGTATATCTCTGTTGCACTTTTCCTGAAGTCGCCTTCGGCGGGCGTTACCCGTTATCCTTGCCCTGTGGAGCCCGGACTTTCCTCACGGCCGACCTTTCGGTACTGGTCGCGCGGCTGTCCGGCCCGGTCGCAACAGTTATTCTAACGGATTTCGGGAGAAATGTCAAATCGGTTGCAAAAAAAAGAAAAGATAGATATAATGGTTTGGAGTGGATCTGCGGCCACAGTGCCAAAGCGGACCGCGGTTTTTTGGAACCTGGAGAGGAGAACTGCCATGAATGAGCGAATGGAACGCTATTTTGAGGCGCTGCGGGGCAAGCGGGTAGCCGTCCTGGGCCTGGGCGTCAGCAACCGGCCTCTGGTGCGGCTGCTGCTGGCCCACGGCGCAAATGTCCTGGGTTGCGATATGGCCCAGCGGGACCAGCTGGAGCCGGAGGTGTTGGAGCTGGAGCAGCAAGGCTTGCAGTTGCAGCTGGGGCAGAACTATCTGGAAAATGTCACAGCGGATGTGGTATTCCGCACACCGGGCCTGCATCCCAACCGACCGCAGCTGGTGGATATGCGGCGGCGGGGCATGGTCATGACCTCGGAGATGGAGGCGTTCTTCCAGGTGTGCCCCTGCACCATCATCGCGGTCACCGGTTCCGATGGAAAGACCACCACCACTACACTGATCGCGGAGATTCTCAAGCAGGCCGGCCGCACGGTATGGGTGGGCGGCAACATCGGTCAACCGCTGCTGCCCAAGGCGGGGGAGATGAGCCCTGCGGATGTCGCCGTGGTAGAACTCAGCTCTTTTCAGCTGATGGATATGAAGCACAGTCCCCAGGTGGCCGTTCTGACCAATCTGGCTCCTAACCATCTGGATGTACATAAGGATATGGAGGAGTATGTGGCGGCCAAGGAGAACATTTACCTCCATCAGACATCCGGAGATACAGTGGTATTGAACCGGGATAATGCCATCACCCACAGCTTTGTGCCAAAGGCAAAAGGAACGGTGCTGGAATTTTCCCGTCGGACCCGCCCCCAGCGGGGTGTATACCTGGAAAACGGCGTCATCTGGCGTTGCGGGGAACCGCCGGAGAAGATTCTGGAGCAGTCGGAGATTTTCCTGCCGGGTATTCACAACGTGGAGAACTATATGGCGGCCATCTGCGCTGTGGAGGGGCTGGCCTCCGACGAGGACATCCGCCATGTGGCCAGAAACTTCGGCGGCGTGGAGCATCGCATTGAGTTGGTGCGGGTCAAGGACGGCGTGAAGTTTTACAATGATTCCATCGCGTCCAGCCCGTCCCGGACCCGTGCGGGTCTGCGGAGCTTCGACCAGAAGATCATTCTCATTGCAGGCGGTTATGATAAACATATCCCCTATGACGATCTGGGGCCGGAGATTGTGGATCATGTGAAGACGCTGGTTCTCACCGGTGCTACTGCACCGAAAATCCGAGCCGCCGTGGAACAGGCGGCCAACTATGTTCCCGGTTCACCGGAGATTCTGGAGGAAGCGGATTTTTACGAGGCTATTCGCACAGCGGCCCGGGCGGCACAGTCCGGCGACGTGGTTATGCTGTCCCCGGCCAGCGCGTCCTTTGACCACTTCCGCAACTTTATGGTCCGGGGTAACGCGTTCAAACAGACGGTTATGGAGCTTTGATATGGAATTGGGATGGAAAAAACATCGGAAGACGAAACCAATGCCCTGTGCCGCCGTCATTGTGGCGGCGGGGTCGGCGTCCCGGATGCAGGGCATCGACAAGGCATTGGCTGACCTGAACGGAAAACCCGTATTGCTGCACACGTTGGAGGCGTTCGAGGCCTGTGAGCGGGTGGATACGGTGGTGGTGGTCACCCGGGAGGACCTGGTGGAGCCGGTGGAGCAGTTGTGCCGCGATCACCATATTACCAAGGTGCGGCAGGTGCTCAGCGGCGGCAGCGACCGGACCCAGTCGGTGCTGCGGGGCCTGGACGCCCTGGCATCACGGGAGGGGCTGGCGGCCATCCACGACGGTGCACGCCCCCTGGTCACCCAGGAAATTCTGCTGGAGACCATTGCCAAAGCGGAGCGAACCGGCGCGGCAGCCCCGGCGGTTCCGGTCAAAGACACCATTAAAGTGACCGGTGAAGGGGTCATTGCTGCCACACCGGACCGCAGTCGTCTGGTGGCGATCCAGACTCCGCAGATTTTTGATCTGGACTTTATCCGCGGCGCGCTGTATCAGGCGCTGGAAGACGGTGCGCCTTTGACCGATGACTGTTCCGCCGCTGAGCGGCTGGGAATGCAGGTCCATCTGACCAAGGGCAGCGAGGAAAATCTGAAAATTACCACCCCCATGGACTTGGTGGTGGCGCAGGCGATTTTGAAAAGGAGAGAGCAACCATGAGAATCGGACACGGTTATGACGTCCATCGGCTGGTGAAAGGAAGAAAACTGATTTTAGGCGGCGTGGAAATCCCCTATGCGATGGGATTGGACGGTCATTCCGACGCCGATGTGGTGGTTCATGCCATCATGGATGCCCTGCTGGGCGCGGCGGCGGCCGGAGACATCGGCACGCTGTTCCCCGACACGGACCCCCAGTATAAGGGAATCTCCAGTCTGCTGCTGTTGGAGTATGTGGGAAAGCATCTGTTGGGCCGGGGCTGGACCGTGGGCAATATTGATGCCACCATTGTGGCACAGCAGCCCAAACTGGCGCCGCACATTCCGCAGATGGTGCAGAATATTGCCCAGACATTGAATATCCCGGAGGACCGGGTCAACATCAAGGCTACAACGGAGGAGGGCATGGGATTTACCGGTACCGGCGACGGTATTGCTGCCCACGCCGTCTGTATGCTGGAACAGTGCAAATAAAGAAAATGGCAAAGGACCGATGCGCGGGCATCGGTCCTTTTGGCGTTGCGACTTATTTTGCGGTGACCCGCTTGATGACCAGCAACGTACCCAGCATCAGCACAATGCCGATGGGAAGAAGAATCCAGGCATTCGGAAGGAAACCGGCCAGAACATACATCACAAAGGATACAGCGGCGGCAGTGATGGCATAAGGCAGCTGGGTCGACACATGGTTCACGTGGTCACACTGGGCGCCGGCAGACGCCATGATGGTGGTGTCGGAAATGGGGGAGCAGTGGTCGCCGCAGACAGCACCGGCCATACAAGCAGACACACAGATGATACCCATGGGCGTGGTCAGGTCAAACACATCCAAAGTAATGGGAATCAGAATACCGAAAGTACCCCAACTGGTGCCGGTGGCAAAGGCCAGAAAGGCGCCGATGACAAAGACGATGGCAGGAAGCAGGGCCTGGAATCCGGCGGCGGAACTCTTGACGGCGGTAGCCACAAAGACACCGGCCCCCAGAGAATCGGTCATAGCTTTCAAGGACCAGGCAAAGGTCAGAATCAGAATGGCCGGGACCATGGCCTTGAAGCCCTCAGGGATGCAGTCCATCATGTCGCGGAAGGTCATGGCCCGGCGGCACAGATAGAAGACAAAGGTCAACACCATGGCAAAGGCGGAACCCAGCAGCAGACCCACAGAAGCGTCGGAACCGGAAAAGGCGTCCACAAAGTTTTTACCGGAGAAGAAGCCGCCGGAGTAGATCATGCCGATGACGCAGCAGACAATGAGCGAAGCAATCGGGAAAACCAGATCGATGACGCGGCCCTTGGGGTTCCCGTACAGCTCTTTCTCTGTGGCATAGGGATTGGAACCGGAGAACACGTCGCCCCGTTCGATGGCGTTGCGTTCGTGGCGGGCCATGGGACCAAAATCGGCCTTGAGAACCACCAGCCCAACCATCATGACGATGGTCAGCAGCGCATAGAAATTGTAGGGAATGGCCCGGATAAACAGGGAGAGACCGGAGCCGTCCTCCACAAAGCCGGAAACTGCGGCGGCCCAGGAGGAGATGGGGGCAATGATGCAGACGGGGGCGGCGGTAGCGTCGATCAGATAGGACAGCTTGGCACGGGACACCTGATGCTTGTCGGTGACAGGCCGCATGACGGAACCAACGGTCAGGCAGTTGAAATAATCGTCAATGAAGATCAGTACGCCGAGAATAATGGTGGCCAGCTGTGCGCCGGTGCGGCTTTTGATGCTTTTCTGCGCCCAGCGGCCGAAAGCGGCGCTGCCGCCGGCCTTGTTCATCAAGCTGACCATGGCGCCCAAGATTACCAGGAAGACAAGAATGCCCACATTATAGGAGCTGGACAGCACCGCAACAATGCCGTCTTCAAAGACATGGAGTACCGTCCCTTCAAAATCAAAGTTGGAGTACAGCAAACCACCGGCCAAAATACCAATGAACAGGGAGGAATAGACCTCCTTGGTGATCAGCGCCAAGGTGATGGCGATGATCGGGGGCAGCAGCGCCCAGATGGTATTATAATAGTTACTGGGGGCATCAATCTGACCCATGCCGCCGCAGGTGGCGCAGAGATTGGTCCCTGCGCAGTCGGCGCAGGAGGGGTCCAGACCGTAACAGGTCATGCAGGCCGTGGAGCCGCCGCAGTCGGGACACTCGATCAGATTGGTGGCCGGTTGTCCGGCGGCCATGACGGCGATGGTCAGGACGGCCAGAATCATTGCCACCATCAGAAGGGAGACCAGCGGTCTCCGGTTTCGCAAGTTCATAGGATTTCCTCCAAAAATAAAAATGCCATGGTTCGGGAGGCGGACCATGACAGACTGTTCCGGATGGGCCGGAACCCCTATGGCATGACAGCGCTCCACTTTCGTGACAGTCCGGCGGATATTCTCCGACGGCCCAGGGAACGTCCGGCAGGCAGACCGGCCCGCACCCTTCGGCGAACAGCCCTTTCCATCCCGCCGGATTTGCCTGCGGCCATGGGACGTACTTTTGCAGTTCGCACCTCTATCATTGGCTATTTGCCCTCTATTATAAGCAATTCCGAAACCTTGTCAACCGATTTTCAAAAAATTATGACCAAATTGTGAATTCATGCGGGAAATTTCGACAGGGCGCCGGACAGCTGCATAGATTGGTGGGGAGGGAAATACCATGTATGATTGTATGATTGCGTTCCGCACCATCACGCGGGCCCAGCGGGGGGCGGAACTTTTGGATTATTCGGGCATTCCGTGCCGTTTGCAGCGGCTTCCGGCCGCGCTGGCGGACCGGGGCTGCGGCTATGTGCTGGCTCTGCGGCGGGAGTCGCTGGCCAGGGCGGTAGCGGTGCTGCGGCAGAACCATGTGGACTTCGGACGGCTCTATACCATGGAAAACGGTATCCATCGGGAGGTGTTTCTGTGATCTATCTTGATAACGCAGCCACGACGCTGCAAAAACCGCCCCAAGTGCGGGAGGCGGTTGCCTATGCGTTGGAGCACTTGGCGTCGCCGGGTCGGGGCGGCCATCCGGCAGCGATGGAGGCCGCCGAGGTGCTGTACCGGGCCAGATCGGCGGCAGCGCAGCTGTTCGATGCGGAACCGGAACAGGTGGTGTTTACCATGAATGCCACGCATGGGCTGAATATCGCCATCAAAAGTTTGGTGCGCCCCGGCGACGTGGTACTATTGTCCGGCTTTGAACACAACGCCGTGCTGCGGCCCTTGTATGCCTTGGGGGCAAAACTGCGGATTTGTGGACGACGGCTGTTTGATCCGGAGGAGACTGTGGCGGCCTTTGCCGCGTCCTTGACGCCGGAGGTCAAAGCTGTGGTTTGCACCCATGTTTCCAATGTGTTCGGTTACCAGCTGCCGGTGGAGCGGATTGCCGCTCTGTGTCGGGAGCAGGGCGTACCGCTGATTGTAGACGCTTCCCAGTCGGCAGGACTGCTGCCGGTCTCCCTCAAAGAGTGGCAGGCGGCCTATGTGGCAATGCCCGGCCACAAGGGATTGTACGGACCCCAGGGCACCGGCATTCTCCTGTGCGGACAGGTGCCGCAACCGTTGATGGAGGGCGGAACCGGTGTGCTGTCCCGTCAATGGACCATGCCGGAGGAGCTGCCGGAGCGGGCCGAGGCAGGAACCCACAATATGCCGGGCATCTGCGGCCTGCTGGCAGGACTGACGTATCTGCGGCAGGAAGATGGCGTGGTGCGCCGGAGCCGGGAGGAGCAGCTGACGCGACAGCTTTGCCTTGGGCTGGAATCTTTGGACCACGTGCGGGTGTTCACCGGCAGTCCGCAGACCAATGTGGTCTCGGTCGCGCTGCAAAATCTGGACAGTGAGACAGCGGCCCAGCATCTGGCCGAGGAGGGCATTGCTGTGCGGGCAGGACTCCACTGCGCGCCTCTGGCCCATGAAAGTGCCGGAACGTTGGAGGGCGGAACGGTCCGGTTCAGCCTGTCGGCGTTTACCACAGAGACGGAGATCGTCCGGACGCTGGAAGTTGTGGAAAGGCTGAAAAGTTTTGCATAACTCCCAAAATCTTGCCGGATTCCACTTGCTATTGGCAGCGGTTTACGGTATAATTAACAAAATAATGCTTGTATTGCAATTTTGGAAGAAGGGTGTAATATGCCAAGTGCGCTGTTCAACAGCATTCTGACGTCACTCTTTACAATGAAAATAACCGATGTGCTGGATATCCTGGTGGTGGCGTTCCTGTTCTATAAGGGCATCACCATGATCCGTTCCACCCGGGCGTCCCGGATCGCCAAGAGTATCGTCCTGCTGTTGCTGGTCACTTGGCTTACCAGCCTGTTCCACATGTACGCGCTGTACTTTATTTTGAACCGTATTTTGGAACTGGGCTTTATTGCGCTGGTGATCATGTTCCAGCCGGAACTGCGTCTGTTTCTGGAAAAGGTGGGCAGCCGGTCTGTTCGGGAGCTTCTGGGCGGCAAACAGGAGGCCCGTCCGGCCAGCGCCGCCATTGCCGCGGTGGTTACAGCCTGTGAGAAGATGTCCAAGAGCCGCACCGGCGCGTTGATTGTGTTTGAACGGAACATCCTGCTGGATGAATACTTTAAAACCGGTACCGTACTGGACGCCGCTGTTTCCGACGAACTGCTGCGCAACATCTTTTTCCCCAAGGCGGCCCTCCATGACGGCGCGCTGATCATCCGGCAGTCCCGCATTGCGGCTGCCGGCTGTGTGCTGCCGCTGTCGGAGAACACCCATCTCAGCAGTGACCTGGGTACCCGCCACCGGGCGGGCATCGGCATGAGCGAAGCGTCGGACGCCGTGGTGGTCATTGTCTCGGAGGAGACCGGTACCATCTCTGTGGCCGTAGGCGGTATGCTCAAACGCCATCTGGCCGCCAAGACACTGGAACGCCTGTTGGTCAATGAGCTCGTTACCGTCAAGGAGGAGACCAAGCCCATGCGCTTCTATCAGCGCATCCTGCGTCAACTGACCCAAAAAGGTGGGAAACTATGAAGAGCAAACTGGTATCCATGGCGGTGGCCCTGCTGGCGTCCCTCTGCCTGTGGATCTATGTGGTTACGGTGGTCAACCAGGAGGTCAGCAATGAGCCCATCAATGATGTGGCCGTCACGTTTTATGGCGCAGACCAAATTCGGGCCGACTCCAATTTGGTTATCACGGAAGGCGAGGATACCACCGTTAATCTTCGGGTGACCTGCAGCCGGTCTACCCTGCAAAAACTGTCGGCTACCAATATTTCACTGACGGTGGATGTGTCCCGCATTAAGGAGCCGGGGACGTATACCATGGATTACAGCATATCCTATCCCAGCGGCGTGTCCAACAGCGACGTGAAAACCAATGGCAGCCCATCGTCCATCACCTTTACTGTGGAGCGGTTCTCCTCCAAGACCGTTTCGGTGCGGGGCATTCTGGATGGCACCGTTCAGAAGGGCTACTATGCCGCCAGTATGGAATGTACACCCAATGAGGTGCTGCTGGAGGGTCCGGAATCTCTGATCAGCCAGGTCAGCTATGCCCAGGTGATTTTGCAGCAGGATAATTTGTCGCAGACGGTGCTCCAGTCCTGCCCGGTCACATTGATTGACGACAACGGCGAGGCGGTGGACAGTACCAATATTACCATCAGCGCCAACGGCGTGCCGGTCACCGCGATTGAAGTCCGACAGCCGATCTTGCAGATGAAGGAAATTCCCATTGTGGTGGAATTCCTGGACGGCGGCGGCGTCACGAAAAGTGATATGCTCTATAGCTGCGATCCTCAGACCATCACCGTAGCTGGAGAACCGGAGATCCTGGAGAAGACCAACCAACTGACCATTACGCAGGTGGATTTGTCACAGCTGATCGATCCCATTGCCCAGGATATGCCGGTGACGCTGCCCAATGGGTTGGTCAATGTGGCGGAGCTGGAAAGCGTCTTTGTGGATATCAGCGTCAATACGTCACGGATTGCCAGTAAGACATTACGGGTAACCAATATCATCACTGCCAACGAACCGGAGGGCTATGAGGTCAATGTGATGACCATGCAGCTGACGGTGACTGTGCGCGGGCCCATCGACGAGGTCAATCAGCTGAACGAGGACGACGTCTGGGCGGTGATTGACGCAGCCAACCTGCGGGAGGGTACCCAGAGTGTACCGGTGACCATTGAAGTCAGCGGCGACGGCTCTGTGGCGGCCATTGGCCAGTACAGTGCGGCCGTCTCACTGGTAAAGGAATAAGAATCATCCGATCACCACGGCGGTCCATCCGTCGTGGTGATCGAAACCAGTGGAATTTTAACGAGGACCCAAGGAGGGATCGCGTTGATCAAAAGTATGACCGGCTATGGCCGGGCCGTGGAAACCCGGAATGGCCGGGAGATTTCCGTGGAAATCCGGTCGGTAAACAACCGGTATCTGGATTGTAATATCAAGCTGCCCCGGCTCTATTCCTTTGCTGAGGAGGCGGTAAAGCAGGCGGTCAAATCGTCTATTACTCGCGGCAAGGTGGATGTGTTTCTTTCCATCGCCAACTGTGGGACAAGCGCTGTGGAAATTTCTCTGAACCGACCGGTGCTGGAGGGATATCTGGCGGCGATGCGGACCATTGTAACAGACTACGGTGTGACCGATGACATTTCTGTATCGAGCTTGGCCAAATTACCGGATTTATTTTTGGTGGAAAAGGCGGACACCGATGAAGAACAGGTAACCGAGGACTTGATTGCTGTGGTCCGTGAAGCCCTGTCGGCCTTTGATGCCATGCGGACCCGGGAGGGCGCGGCGCTGGAGGCGGATTTGCGCAGCCGTGCTGGTACGATTCTGACCCTGACGGAACGGGTGGAAGCCCGCAGCCCCGTCACCCTGGCCGAATATCGGGCCCGGCTGACCGCCAAGATGCAGGAGGTTTTGGACAACCAGAACATCGACGAAAGCCGCATTCTGGCGGAAGCGGCCCTCTACGCCGACAAGATTGCTGTAGATGAGGAAACAGTGCGGCTGAGAAGCCACCTGTCCCAGCTGGACAACATGCTTACCGGCGGCGGGGCCATTGGCCGCAAGCTGGACTTCCTGTTGCAGGAGATGAACCGGGAAGCCAATACCATCGGCTCCAAGGGCAACGATCTGGAGCAGGCCCGTACGGTGGTGGAGATCAAGGCGGAATTGGAAAAGATACGGGAACAGACCCAGAATATCGAGTGACGGGAGGAATCCATGAAGCTTATCAACATCGGATTTGGCAATATGATCTCGTCCAGCCGGCTCATTGCCATTGTGGCGCCGGATTCCGCGCCCATCAAGCGCATGATCCAGGAGGCCCGGGACCGTGGCATGCTCATTGACGCCACCTACGGCCGCCGGACCCGTGCCGTTATCATTATGGATACGGACCATGTCATACTCTCGGCCATCCTGCCGGAGACTGTGGCGGGACGCATGAACGACAAGCATACGGAGTTGACAGCGGAGGAGATGGAAGAATCATGACAAACGGCAGATTATTTGTACTGTCCGGTCCCTCGGGAGTGGGAAAGAGTACTGTGGTGCAGGAGGTCATGCGGCGTCACCCCAACCTGCGGTTTTCCGTGTCGGTGACCACCAGGGAGAAGCGGCCCAACGAGGTGGACGGCGAGAATTACTATTTTGTTACCCGGGAACAGTTCCAGCAGATGCTGGAACGGGGCGAATTGCTGGAGCACGCAGAATACGTGGGCAATTGCTACGGTACGCCGGAGGGACCCATTCAGCAGCAGTTGGAGCAGGGCTTTGATATCCTGCTGGACGTGGAGCCCTGCGGCGCCATGCAGGTCCGCTCCAACCGGGAAGACGCGGTGCTGATCTTTATGGCGGCCCCCAGCTTTGCCGAGATTGAACGGCGACTGCGTGGACGTGGCGACACTCCGGATGATAAGATCGCAGGCCGTCTGGAGCGGGCGCGCTGGGAGTATGCCCAGGCGTCCCAATATGATTACATTGTCATCAACGACCATGTACAGCATGCGGCCAATGAGATTCAGGCCATTATGGAAGCAGAAAAGTGCAGAGCCCAGCTGCGGCTGGACTATTTGAAGGAGGACAATTAACATGCTTTACCCCCCTATGAGCGAAATGCTCAAACACATTGACAGCCGGTACCTGCTGGTCAACGTCGTGGCCCGCCGGGCGCGCCAGATTTCCATTGAGGCGGAACTGCACCAGGAAGCCCTGCCGGAAAAACCCGTCACCTTGGCTATCCGAGAGGTTGCCGACGGCAAGCTGACGGCGACGGTCAAGGAAGAGTATATGAAGTAAGATATCGTCAAGGCGCAGGCGCTGACCGCCTACGCCTTGAACGTGCTTTTAAGGGGGTTCCCGTTTGGTAGCAAAAGTGGCCGTTCAAGCGGCAGTTTACGCCATAGACCGGCTTTATTCCTACCGGATTCCCGAGGACTGTACTGTGGTCCCGGGAATGCGCGTCCAGGTGCCTTTCGGCAGCGGCAACCGCCGCAGCGAAGGTATGGTGGCAGCACTGGAGGAAGGGGACGGTGCGGAACTCAAGTGGATTGAACGGGTGCTGGATGACGGTCCGGTGCTGGATGCGGCGGGACTGCGGTTGGCAGCATTTCTTCGGGAACGGTATTTTTGTACCTTTTATGATGCCGTCAAGGCGATACTCCCGGCGGGGCTGTGGTTCCAGACCGTGGATCGGTTTGCCATCTGTCCGGGCTGTGACTGGCGAACAGCGATTCAGCGGCAGCCCCAGGCCAAGGCGATTATGGAGCAGATAGAAGCGCTGGGCGGTGAAGCCGATTACCCGTGGCTGCGGCGGCAGTTTCCGGATGAGGAAATGCTGCAAAGTGCGCTGCAATATTTGCTGAAAAAAAAGCTGCTGCGCAACGATTCGGAGATGCTGCGCCGTACCCGCGACAAGACGGAACGCATGGCGTCTCTGGCCGTTTCTGCCGAGGAGGCTATGGAATACGCCAACCGCCGGCGTAAGTCCGCGCCGGTCCAGGCGGCGCTGCTGGAACTGTTGTGTACCGTAGGCAGCGGCAGTACCAAGGACCTCTGCTATTTTACCGGCGCTACCACCGCTACATTGCGGCGCATGGAATCCATGGGCATGATCGCCCTGGAAGAGGTGCCGGTGCTGCGTCGTGTGGATATTCGCCCGGCCCATGTGGAGCCGGTGGTTCTCAACGAGGAACAGCAGCAAGCCTATGACGGCATCTGTGCCCAGTGGGACCGCCCGGACCCCGGCGTGGCGCTGCTCTACGGCGTCACCGGCAGCGGTAAGACCTCGGTCTATGTGCAGTTGATTCACCGGTGTCTGGCCCGGGGCAAGACCGCCATGCTGTTGGTGCCGGAAATCGCGCTGACACCCCAGCTGGTCAGTTTGTTTGCCGGTCACTTCGGCGATCAGGTGGCCATTCTCCACAGCGGCCTGCGGGTGGGGGAGCGGTATGACGAGTGGAAACGCATCCGGGACGGTACAGCCAGGGTGGTAGTAGGGACCCGGTCAGCGGTGTTTGCCCCCTTGCAATCACCGGGTTTGCTGATTCTCGATGAAGAGCAGGAACACACCTACAAATCGGAGAACAGCCCCCGCTATCATGCCCGGGAAGTGGCCGCTTATCGGGGCCACCATACGGGGGCCATGGTCCTGCTGGGCTCGGCTACGCCGTCCATCGAAACCATGTATCTGGCGAAAGTCGGGAAAATCGGCTTTTACCGGCTGAAAAATCGATATAACGGGAAGAATTTGCCATCGGTGGAAATCGTCGATTGTAAAGAAGAACTGCGCCGGGGCAACGGTACCTCCATCAGCTGGCCCTTGGAGGAGCGCATCCATGAGACGTTGCAGCGGGGCGAACAGACCATTTTGTTTCTCAACCGAAGGGGTACCAGCCGGTATGTGGCGTGTGTGGAGTGCGGTGAAGCGCCCCAGTGTCCCCGGTGCAGCGTCCATCTGACCTACCACGGGGCCAACGGACGGCTCATGTGTCATTACTGCGGTCATTCGGAACCCCTGATGGTCCGGTGTCCCCGGTGCGGAGGCCCCTTGAAGCAGATGGGAACCGGCACGCAGAAAGTGGAGGAAGAGCTGCGGCAGTTATTGCCGGATTCCGAGATACTCCGCATGGATGCCGATACCGTCAGCGCAGTCCACAGCCATGAGCAGCTGCTGGAACGGTTCGAGCGGGAGAAAATCCCGGTGATGGTGGGTACCCAGATGGTGGCAAAAGGGCTGAATTTTGAACATGTGACGCTGGTGGGCGTCCTGGACGCGGATATGTCCCTATATGTGGACAATTTCCGGGCCGCAGAGACCACGTTCTCTATGATTACCCAGGTGGTGGGCCGGGCAGGCCGCGGCGCATTGGCCGGTACAGCGGTGATTCAGACTATGACGCCTCAAAATGCCGTCATTACCCTGGCGGCGGCCCAGGATTATGACCGGTTTTATGAGATGGAGATTGCCATGCGGCATCTTCGCGGCTGTCCGCCCTTTCGGGATTTGCTGATTCTGACCTTTTCCGGTGTCTTTGCCGATCAGGTGGAGGAGGCGGCACGGCGGTTTCGAGCGCTGCTGGATCGGGGATTGCAGCAGATGCAGGTGCCGGCGGTGCTGCTGGGACCGGCTCCGGCGTCGGTTGCTAAGGTCAACAACCGCTATCGGTACCGGCTGACCCTGGGCGTAGAGAACAGTCGCGCCGTCCGTCGGATGGCAGCGGAGTGTATGAAAGCGTTTTCCCGTGACCGGCAGAATCGCGGAGTCACGGTCTTTGCCGACGTGAACCCCTACGGCTGACCGGAGAGACAGAAGTTTGAATGGGAGGAATTACCATGGCATTGAGAAATATTTTGACGGAAGAGGACCCGACGCTTCGCAAGGTGTCCCGCCCCGTGACCAAGTTTGACGACCGGCTCCATGAGCTGCTGGACGACATGGCTGAGACACTGGAAGACGCCCGGGGCGTTGGTCTGGCCGCGCCCCAGGTGGGGATTCTCCGCCGCGTGGTGGTAGTGGATGTGGGGGAAGAGATTCTGGAACTGATCAACCCGGAAATTATCTCCCAGAGCGGGGAACAGACGGGCCTGGAGGGCTGCCTCAGCGTCCCCGGCAAGTATGGCATTGTCACGCGTCCCAATGTGGTCAAGGTCCGCGCCCAGGACCGGTTCGGCGCGTGGTTTGAGGCCGAGGGCGAGGAACTCATTGCCCGGGCGTTTTGTCATGAGTTGGAGCATTTGGACGGCCATCTCTATGTGGATAAAGTGGAGCGGTTCCTGACCCAGGAAGAGCTGGAGGAACTGGCCAACGAAGCGGAGGATGAGACATGAGAATTGTATTTATGGGAACCCCGGCCATTTCGGCCACCTGTCTGCGCCGCATCCATGAGGACGGCTGCAATATAGTCGGCGTCTATACCAAGCCGGACACCCCCAAGAATCGGGGCATGAAGATGGCTATGAGCGAGGTCAAGGTCTACGCCCAGTCTGTGGGTCTGCCGGTGTACCAGCCCACCACTTTTAAGGATGACGCGGTGGTGGAGGAGCTGAAGGCATTGCAGCCGGATTTGATTCTGGTGGTGGCCTACGGAAAAATCCTGCCCCAACGGGTTTTGGATATCCCGCCCCAGGGCTGCATCAATATCCATGCCAGCGTCCTGCCGGCCCTGCGCGGGTCCGGTCCCATTCAGTGGGCCATCCTCAACGGCCTGGATGAGACCGGCGTCACGGCCATGTACATGGCGGCGGAAATGGATGCCGGCGATATGATCGAAGTCCGCAAGACGCCGATTGACCCCATGGAGACCACCGAAGAACTGATGGCCCGGTTGGCCGTCATCGGCGCAGGGCTGCTGTCCGACACCGTCAAGCATGTGGCCGACGGCACGGTGACCCGGACGGTCCAGGACCCCAGTCAGGTGACGTTTGCGCCCATGTTGTCCAAGGACATGGCGCCCATCGACTGGAGCCGCACGTCCCGGCAGATTGTGGACCATGTCCGCGGCCTGATTCCCTGGCCGGTAGCCACCACGGAGCTGGATGGCAAGCGGTTTAAGATCTACCGGGTGGAGTATACCGATAAAACTACCGACAAAGCCCCCGGCACCCTGCTGGAACTCCATAAAAAGGGCCTGGACGTGGCCTGCGGTGACGGTAAGGTGGTTACCATTACCCAGCTCCAGGCCGAGGGCGGCAAACGCATGGCGGCTCCCGATTACTTCCGGGGCCATCCCATTCAACTGTAAGGAGGCATTATGTCTGCACGAAACACAGCCTTGGCGGCGCTGATTGCCTGTCGGAAAAATGACGCCTGGTCCGATGGCATTTTGAAAGACTATATTCGCAGGGACCGGCTGGACAGCCGGGACGCGGCGCTGGCCACGCGGCTGTGCTACGGCGTTGTGCAGAACCGGCTGCTGCTGGACTTCTACCTGACGGAGTTCGTCAAGGGCGGAGTGCGGAAGCTCCAGCCGGTGGTGCAGGATATTCTGCGCCTGGGTGTCTATCAGATTGTTTTTATGGACCGGATTCCACCGTCCGCTGCCGTCAACGAAGCCGTGGAGCAAGGGAAGCGGTATGCCAATCCCCGTGCGGCGGGCCTCGTCAACGGTGTGCTCCGGTCAGTGCTGCGGGCAGGGGAGAACCTGCCCCAGCCAACGGACTTGGCCACCCGCTATTCCCATCCGGCGGGACTGGTGGAGCTGCTGCAGGACAATGTGGGCGAGGACCTGCTGGAACCTCTGCTGCAAAGCCATAACACGGCACCCGCCACGGTGGTCCAGGTCAATCCGCTGAAAACCACGGAAGCGGACTTGTGCCGACGTTGGGACGAGCAGGGCGTGGCCTATGTGCCCCATCCCTGGATGCCGGGCTGCTATGAACTCAGCGGCACCGGCAACCTGGAACAGATGGACACGTTCCGGGACGGTTCTCTGCTGGTCCAGGACGCGGCGGCCAAGCTGCCGGCGGTGGTGGCTGACATCGAGCCGGGCATGTCCATTCTGGATTGCTGTGCCGCGCCGGGCGGAAAGAGCTTCGCGGCGGCCATGGCACTGCAAAACCGGGGGAAAATTATATCCTGTGACATCCACCCCCATAAAATCCAGCTGATTGAGAAGGGGGCGGAGCGGCTTGGCATCGAGACGTTGACGGCCCAGGTCCAGGACGCGTCCGCGTTCAACCCCCAATGGGAAAATGCCATGGATGTGGTGCTGGCTGATGTACCCTGTTCCGGCCTGGGCACCATCCGCAAAAAGCCGGACATCCGATATAAGGCGTTGAAGCCTCTGGAAGGGTTGCCCGCGGTGCAGCGGCGCATTCTCGACAATGTCTGCCGTTACGTCCGCCCCGGCGGCGTGCTGGTCTACAGTACCTGTACCATTTTGCGCCGGGAAAATGAGGACATTGTGGATTCATTTTTGCAAGAGCACCCGGACTTTGCGGCGGAGAGAATGGCTCTGCCGGAGGGCCTGGGTGCGGGAGCGGTCAGCCGGTTGACGCTGCTGCCCTGTGTGCACCAGTGCGACGGATTTTTTGTGGCGAAGCTGAGGAAACTACCATGAAGCAAGATATCAAATCCATGACCTTGGCCGAGATGACCCAGGCGTTGAAAGCGATGGGACAGCCGGCGTTCCGGGCCAAACAAATCTATACTTGGCTCCACAAGGGCGTCACAGACTTTGAAGAGATGACCAACATTTCTAAGGAGCTGCGGGCCAAACTGGACGAGACCTACTATATTACAGCCCCCAAGGTGGCCAGAAAGCAGCAGTCTCAGAAGGATGGAACGGTCAAATACCTCTGGGAACTGGGCGATGGCAACTGTGTGGAAACGGTGCTGATGCAGTATCACCATGGCAATACCGTCTGCATTTCGTCGGAGGTGGGCTGCCCCATGGGCTGCAAGTTCTGTGCCTCCACCCTGGGCGGACTGGTCCGGCGGTTACAGCCGTCGGAAATTCTCGATCAGGTGCTGTTCACCGCCTTGGATTCGGGGTTGCCCATTTCCAATATTGTTTTGATGGGCATCGGGGAACCACTGGACAATTTCGATAACGTTATGCGGTTTCTGGAATTGGTCAATAGTCCCGAGGGCATGAACATCGGCATGCGCCACATCAGCCTGTCCACCTGTGGCCTGGTGCCGCGGATTGACGAGCTGGCGGAGAAGAAACTACAGTTGACCCTGTCGGTTTCGCTGCATTCGCCGGACGACGCATCGAGAAGCGCCATTATGCCCATCAATCGAAAGTATCCGGTGGATGTGCTGCTGGATGCCTGTCGAAGATATTTTGAGAAGACGGGCCGCCGGGTGTCCTTTGAATACACCATGATTGACGGCGTCAGCGACAGCCCGGAACAGGCGGAGCTGCTGGCATCCAAACTCCACGGTCTGGCGGCCCATGTCAATATGATTCCATTGAATCCGGTGGCCGAAAGCCCCCTGCGGCCCAGCTCCCGACAGGCGGTGGCTCGGTTCCAGAAGATTTTGGAGGGCCACGGCATTCCGGCCACGGTCCGCAGATCCCTGGGCGGCGATATTGACGCCAGTTGCGGGCAGCTGCGGAGAAAGTACGTCAAAGAGAGTGAACAAACGGAGGGAACGGCATGGACGCATGGGGATTGACAGATTTGGGCAATGTCCGCAAGCAGAATCAGGACTTCTATGATATTGTCACCCTGCACCCCAACCAGCTGCTGCTGGTGGTGTGTGACGGTATGGGTGGGGCCAAGTCCGGTAATGTGGCCAGCCGTCTGGCAACGGAGGTCTTTGTGGGCGAGGTACGCCGCACAGCCCGGGAGGATATGAACGCCGGGCAGGTTGGACAGATGCTGCGGGATGCGGTCTCTCTGGCCAATCAGGCGGTTTTTGAGCAATCCAAGGTCAGCAGCGACTTTGCCGGTATGGGAACGACGCTGGTGGCGGCAGTGCTTCTGCCGGACCGGGCGGTGATTGCCAACGTGGGCGACAGCCGGGCCTATATTTTCGATAAGGACGGCATCCGGTTTATGACCGTGGACCATTCCCTGGTGGAATTGATGGTCCGCCGTGGAGAGATCACCCGGGAGCAGGCCAAAACCCATCCCAGCAAAAATTTGATCACCCGGGCGGTGGGCACAGAAGCCAATGTAGACTGTGATTTGTATAACCAGGAGCTGCACCCGGGCGACGCGGTACTGCTCTGTTCCGACGGTCTTTCCAATGAGATGGCCGACCAGGAAATCCTATTTGAAGTGGTCCACGGCGTACAAAAGGACGGCTGCTGTCAGCGTCTGCTGGATATCGCCAAGGGACGGGGCGCGCCGGACAATGTGACGGTGGTCCTGGCCACGGTTTGACCCAATCCAACGACAGGAGGAACCATTGAATGGATAATTACATCGGCAAGATGCTGGATAACCGATATGAGATTCTGGAGAGTATCGGCATCGGCGGAATGGCGGTTGTATATAAAGCGCGCTGCCACCGGCTTAACCGTCTGGTAGCCATCAAAATCCTGAAAGACGAGTTTTCCCAGGACGCGGAGTTTCGCCGCCGGTTCCACGCCGAATCCCAGGCCGTCGCCATGCTGTCCCATCCCAACATTGTCAGTGTGTACGACGTTTCCCACTCCGGCGATACGGACTATATCGTCATGGAACTCATTGACGGCATTACCCTTAAACAGTATATGAGCCAGAAGGGGCAGCTCAATTGGCGGGAGACACTGCACTTTGCCACACAGATTGCTAAGGCGCTGGAGCACGCCCACAGCCGCGGCATCATCCACCGGGATATCAAGCCACACAACATCATGATTCTCAAGGATGGCAGCGTCAAGGTGGCCGACTTCGGCATTGCACGCATCACTTCGGCCCAGAGCACCCTGACCCGAGAGGCCCTGGGGTCTGTCCACTATATCTCCCCGGAACAGGCCCGAGGCAGCCGCGTGGATAAACGCTCCGACCTCTATTCCCTGGGCGTCGTCATGTATGAAATGCTGACCGGACGGCCGCCGTTCGACGGTGATTCTCCAGTGGCAGTAGCCATTCAGCATATCAACGGCTCCCCGGTGCTGCCTACGGAACTGGTGGACGGCATCCCCAAGGGCTTGGAACAGATTACCATGCACGCCATGACCGCTGCCGTGGAGCAGCGGTATGCCTCTGCCACGGAAATGCTGGCTGATCTGGAGGAGTTCCGGAAAAATCCCAATGTGGTCTTTGACTTCACGGCAGCGGCCCTGCAGAAGACCCAGATTCTGGACCCGGTCAGTGAGGACGTTGTGACCCTCCGTCCAGTCCAGCAGCAGCGGCCTACGGTCTACCATCGGCCGGAGCCGCCCCGCCACCAGGCGGAACGGGTGGTGGAGTGGGAGGAAGCCCCCCCCAGACGCCGCAGCGGCAACCGGGTTGCCATTGCCGCCGGTGCGGTCTGCATTATTCTGGCTGTGGTGGGAATTTCCTTCTTTTTGTACAATTCCTTCCTAAAGGATATGCTGACAGCCACCAAGGATGTGACGGTCCCGAGCTTCCTGGGTCAGATGTATAATGATGTCATCAGCAATTCCGCTTCCTATGAGGGCCTGAACATCTCCACCCCGGTTTGGATGGAGAGCGAGGCGGAATACGGCACCATCATCGCGCAGGACCCCAGTGCCGATTCTGTGGTGAAGGAGGGCGCTACAGTCACTCTGACAGTGTCCCAAGGTACCGATGATGCGGAGCAAAGTCTGCCTATGCCGGACCTCGAGGGAAAAACGCTTCAGTATGCTGAGGAGGTGCTGAATGCATTGGGTGTAACGCCGCAAGTTGCGCGGGAATATGACGATACAGTGGAGAAGGATGTAGTCATTTCCACTTCTCCGGGCAAGGATGAACCGCTGCAAAAGGGGCAGGTGGCGATTCTAACGGTCAGCGATGGTCCCAAGGAGGAACTGGTAGAAGTACCGGCACTGAAGCTGCGAACGCTGGATGACGCTTTGGCAGCCATCAAAGAAGTAGGACTGTCCAAAGGCGAGGTTCGTGCGGAACACAATGAACGGCCTGAAAATACCGTCATTGAGCAGAGCATTGAACAGGGTACAATGGTGCCAAAGGGTACGGTCATCAACCTGATCTATTCTTCCGGACCGGCAGAGGACCAAGAGCCCGAGGACGACCCTGATGAGCCCAATACGGACCCCGATCAGCCCAATGAGAACCAGAATCCCAACGAGGGGGAGAATAACGGCAACACCACAGGGCCGACAGAGCCTGTCACAGGTACGAGGATGATTACGGTAGACCTGCCGCAGGACCGTCCCACAACGGTGATGTCGGTGTATCTGGATAAGGAACCGTATGCTGAACCGGCGGTGCTGGACACGGCCCAGGGACAATTTTCGTTCCAGGTGACCGGCTCCGGTACGCAGACAGTAGAGGTGTATTTTGACGGTGTCTTGGGCAAAACCGAGACAATCACCTTTGGAGCGGGATGACGATGGATGGATTGATCGTAAAAGCCCTCAGTGGATTTTACTATGTACAGACGGAGGAAGGTACCGTTATCGAGTGCCGGGCCCGAGGAAAACTCCGAAAAACCCAGATGTCGCCCCTGGTGGGCGACCGGGTTACCATTGCCGTGGAGGGCGGAAAGGGTACGGTCCAGGAGGTGCTGCCCCGGCGCAACCACTTTGTCCGCCCGGCGGTGGCCAACCTGGACGCCCTGGTGGTCCTGGCTTCCTGCGTGATTCCGGTGACAGAGCCGTTCCTCATTGACCGGATTACGGCCATTGCGGGCCATCAGAATGTGCCGGTGATTCTCTGCGTCAACAAGTGCGACCTGGATGACGGCGACCGTCTGGTGCGGATTTATGAGCACGCCGGATACCCGGTGATCCGCACCAGCGCCGAAACCGGCGAGGGGGTAGCGGAGCTCCATCGGGCCATATCCGGCAAGATAGTGGCATTTACCGGCAATTCCGGCGTGGGTAAAAGCAGCATTCTCAACTGTCTGGATCCCAAGTTCCGTATTGAGACAGGAGCGGTATCCGATAAACTGGGCCGCGGCCGCCATACGACCCGCCATGTGGAGCTGTACCGCATGACCGACGGCACCTATGTAGCTGATACGCCGGGCTTTTCCTCCTTTGATACGGAACAGATGGAGATTATTCTCAAGGAGAATCTGCAATATGCATTCCCGGATTTTGCTCCTTACCTGGGACAGTGCCAGTTCAACGATTGTGCCCACCTATCGGAGCCGGGCTGCCGGGTGTTGGCGGCGGTGGAATCCGGAGATATCGAGCCCACTCGCCATGCCAGCTATGCGCGGCTATATGAAAAGGCAAAGGAGATCAAGCTGTGGGAACTGAAATAGCACTGATTTTCGGGTCCAGGGATTGCGCCGACTGGAGCTTTTTGGAGCCGCTCCAAAGCCGTGTCCAGGTGATCTGTGCCGACGGCGGCACCCGCTGTGCGGCGGCGGCCGGTTTCCAAGTGGATGCGTATATCGGTGACAGCGATTCCGGCGGCGTACCGCCGGAGGGGGCGGAGCGGGTGCTCCTGCCTGCGGAAAAGGACCTGACGGATTTGCAGGCGGCTTATGAGTATGCCCGGGACCGGGGCATCCGCCGTATGATCTTTACGGCCTGTACCGGTGGCCGGCAGGACCACCATATCGCCAACTTGCAGCTGTTGGAGCAGGCCTGGCGGGACGGTGTGGATGCAGCCATCTGGGACGAGGACAATGAGATTCGGTACTTACAGGACGGCACGGTGGAGATTCCCCACGGCCAGTTCCGCTACTTTTCGCTGCTGCCCCTGGACCGGACTCTGTCCGGCGTCACCATCCGGGGCGCCAAATACAACGTGGAAAATTTCTCTGTCCTGCGGGGCGACACCCGCACCGTCAGCAATGAGACCGTAGGCCAACCGGCCACGGTGACCGTGGCACAGGGCGCAGCCTGGGTTATCCGGGCGGGGCGTCTTGTGTGAAACTGGAAAGATAGTACCGCCTCCTGCGTATACTGTTGCAGGAGGCGGTTTTTATGTGCAAACGTGCTGGAACAATCGGATATTTTTTAATGGCCTTGGGGGCGGGATTGCTGCTGTCTATGCTTGTGCCTCGATGCGGTTTTACGGTGCTGGTGGCGGTACTGCTGATTCTGTTGGGCTGGCTGGTCCACCGTTGAATGGTGGCATAACCCTGTCCATGGCCGCGTATATAGTTCCATAGGTGTAAATCCCAGGAGGAAACAACAAGGAGTGACGACCATGGAACTGATATTTGAAACGAAGAACGCCGACTATCTGCGGGAGGTGTTTTCATCCGTCATCGCACAGGAGGAGAGCGGCGAGTCCATCGTACCCGACAGCCACCCCGATGTGGGCCAGATTCTGCAAACCTTTGGCACAGTGGTTCTGCGGGGTAAGGAATGCCGCAGCGGCAGTATCCACCTCAGCGGCGGTGTCCAGGCCGGTGTGGTGTACGAGCCGGAGGACCATTCCGCACCGCGCTCTCTACAGGCGTATCTGCCGTTTTCTGTGCGATTGGAGCATCCGGCCATAACGGAGAGCACAGAAGTCCACGCAGTCTGCCACATTCGCCATATTGATGCCAAGGTGATTCACAGCCGTAAGATTCTGGTACGGGTCAGCCTGTGTGGCGGTGTGACGGGCTATGAACCGGCCCAGCAAACCTTCAGCCTCAGCCCGACGGAACCGGTGGATTTGCAGCTGCGGTCGGCGGTTTATCCCATTGTCCGGCCGGTGGAGTTTGCCCAGCGGCAATTCCCCATGGCTGAGGAAATCGAACTGCCGGAGGGGCAGGCCCCCATGAAGGAGCTGTGCCGTTCCCAGGTGGACCTGGAACTGACGGAGTCCCGCTTGCTGGGCAGCAAGGCCATCTTCAAGGGCAACGCCCTGGTGCGGCTGTTGTATCTGACGGAGGACGAGGAACTGGCTACCTGGTCCTGTCAGCTGCCCTTTTCTCAGTATGTGGAGTTGCAGCGGGAGTATGAGGACCAGGAAGTTCAGGTGGATTTGGCCCTGGCGGAACTCCATATGGAGGATACCAGCGGCCAGGGGCGGCGGCTTCTGGCAGACCTGCAAATCCTGGCCCAGTGTACCGTGGTGGGACAGGAGCAGCTGGAGGTGCTGGAGGACGGCTACAGCCTGCACCATTCCTTCACCCCCAACTGGCAGCAGGTGGAGGCGGCGGGCCGTCTGGACCGGCAGACCATGCAGGAGACGGTACGAACGCCGGTGGAGGTGCCGGTGAAGTCGGTCATCGATACCCAGGTCTGCTTGGGAGACCCCACCGTGACCTGGGAGGACGGACAGATGGTAGTGACGCTGCCGGCGGTGGCAAATATCCTCTATTGCGATCCGGAAGAAGAAATCCGGGGGACCACTGCTCGAATGGAGATTCGCTGCCAAACCGCCGGGGCAGAACAGTGCCAGTGTCATCCCATGGCGCGATTGGTGGGCGAGGCCTTTGCCGTTCCGGCAGGGGAGGGCATGGAGGTCCGCTGCACAGTGGAATTCACCGTGGACACCGTAGCCCGTCAGACCTATCAAACGCTGTTGGGCGGACAGCTCAGCGATGAGCGGCTCAATACGGCGGACCGGCCTTCGGTGATTCTCCGGACCATGGGAACAGGGGAGAGCCTGTGGTCTCTGGCCAAGGCGTGCTGCTCCACGCCGGAGGCTATCCGGGAGGCCAACGGCCTGGCCGAAGGGGAGGCAGTCCAGGGCATGCTGCTGATTCCGGTCATGAAATAATGGTCTTACCGAATGGAAACGGGATATTCCCTGTTTCCATTCGGTAATTGACTTTATTTTAAGAATATCGTACAATATATAACCGATAATATTAGCAAACTTTCACAGGTTACGAAAGATACCGGAAGGAGATTGTCATGCGGGGAGTACCCTCAACTGTTACCAGCATTCGGAAAAAAGTGTTTACAGAGGTGGCGCGTCTGGCCTATGAAGGCGGCGACTATACAAGAATGGAGAAGCTGCCTTATGTCATCGCCCCCGGCGAAATCGCAGCCCACCGGGAATCCATTTTCCTGGAGCGGGCCATTGCCGGTGAGCGGGTGCGTCTGGCCATGGGTCTGCCGCTGCGCTCTGTCCAGGAGCACAGTATGTTGTCCGATGGCGTGGAGGAAAGCGCCATTGCGGAAAAGTATTATGATCCTCCGCTCATCAACATCATCAACTATGCCTGCAACGCCTGTCCTACCAAGCAGTACCGGGTTACGGAGTTCTGCCAGGGCTGTCTGGCGCAGAACTGCCATCTGGCCTGCCCCAAGGATGCCATCGACTTCCAGAAAGGCAAAGCCGTCATCAATCAGGACAAGTGCATTAAGTGCGGCCGCTGCGCCGACGCCTGCTCCTACGGTTCCATCATCAAGTTGGACCGGCCCTGCGTCCAGGCCTGCGGTATGGATGCCATCGAGTCCGACGAATTTGGTCGAGCCGTGATTAACCAGGATAAGTGTGTTTCCTGCGGTATGTGCCTCGTTAATTGCCCCTTCGGTGCCATTGTCGATAAGGGCCAGGTGTTTCAGCTGATTCAGTCCATCAAGCGGGGCGATCAGGTTATTGCCTTGGTGGCGCCGGCCTTTGTGGGTCAGTTTGGCCCCCACTCTACGCCGGAAAAGCTGACAGCGGGCATGAAAGCATTGGGCTTCCACCATGTGACGGAGGTGGCCGTGGGCGCGGACCTGTGTACCATCGAGGAAGCCAAGGATTTTCTGGATAAGGTGCCGGAGCAGCAGCCTTTTATGGCTACGTCCTGCTGTCCCGCCTGGTATGATATGGCAACCAAGCTGTATCCCGAATATGCTCATTGTATCTCCATGGCCCTGACGCCTATGGTGCTGACAGCCCGCCTGGAAAAGAAAAAGTATCCTGGCAGTAAGATCGTCTTCATTGGCCCCTGTGCCGCGAAAAAGCTGGAAGCCAGCCGCGCCAATATCCGCAGCGATGTGGATTTTGTCATCACCTTTGAAGAGCTGCAAGGCATGTTCGAGGCCAAGGATATCAAGTTTGAGGAATTGGAGGACGGTGAGCCCCTGTTGGAGGGTACCGGCGCAGGCCGTGGATTTGCCGTGGCCGGCGGCGTGGCCCAGGCGGTGGCCGACGTCATCCATCGTTGGCATCCGGAGATGGAGGTCAAGGTGGCCCACGCCGAGGGCCTACGGGAATGCCGCAAGCTGTTGACCATGGCCCGAGCCGGTAAGTACAACGGCTACCTGCTGGAGGGCATGGGCTGTCCCGGCGGCTGTGTCGGCGGCGCCGGTACCATCCGTCCCATTAACAAGTCGGCGGAGTTGGTGGCCCGCTATAAAAAGGAAGCGCCGGAGCAGAACGCCCTGGACTCCAAATATGAGTCGGTGCTCCCGACACTGGATTAACCGGCAGCAAAGCGGTATGTCGAATGGGGTCGGCATACCGCTTTGATTGTTTAAATTTGTTTCAATTCTGCTTCATATTTTTTTCATAATTGTTGCATATCATAAAGCCATAGAAGATAAGCAACACGCAAGGAGTTGAGCAATATGAATGAGAATCGAGAACCCTATTCCTACAGCTTTGAACCGGTGGACCATGACAGCCGGATGCAGATGAACGGTGGGAATTCCTTTACCCCGCCGGAGGCCCCCAAGCCTCCCAAAGGCAACCATGGAGCCAAAATTGTAGCGGTGGCCGTGGCCTGTGCCCTGGTGGGCGGCGCCGGCGGCAGCGCCATGACGGCGTACCTGCTGGACCAGCACACGACAAACACTCAGGCCCAGGCAACCGCGGAGACGCCGACTGAAGATGAAAATGTGGTGGTCAACCGCGTAGTCCATACCAATACCGGCGACAAGAATCTGACGCCGAAAGAAGTCTATGACATGTATGTGGATTCCACTGTGGGCATTACGACCACCGGTACCACCTCCAATGGTTACTGGACCAGCGAGTTTACGGCCAGCGGTTCCGGCTTCATCATCTCGGAGGACGGCTACATCGTGACCAACCACCATGTCATTGAGGGCGCCAACACCGTCCAGGTGGCGCTGTACGACGGCACGCTCCACGACGCAACCATCATCGGCAGCGATGCCAGCAACGATGTGGCTGTGCTGAAAATCGAGGCCACAGGCCTTCATCCTGTTTCCATCGGCAATTCCGATGAGGTCGCTGTAGGCGATCAGGCAGTGGCCATCGGCAACCCCCTGGGTACCCTGAATTTCAGCATGACTGCCGGTTATGTCAGCGCTCTGAACCGTGACGTCGGCACCGGCGATGTGCCCATTACCATGCTTCAGACGGATGTGGCCATCAACTCCGGCAACTCCGGCGGCCCCCTGTTCGACATGAACGGCAATGTCATTGGCATCACCACTGCCAAGTACAGCGGCAATACCTCCTCCGGCACAACCATTGAGGGCCTGGGCTTTGCCATCCCCATCAATGACGCCATGAGCATTGTCAACGATCTGATCGACTATGGTTATGTGACCGGTCAGGCCTATCTGGGCGTGGGTGTCATCAATATGGACGCCACCACTGCCAAGTATTACAGCCTTCCCGCCGGTGTCTATGTGGACAGCGTTACTGAGGGCAGCTGCGCCGAGAAGGCTGGTGTCCAGGAGGCGGATATCATCACGGCCCTGGGTGATCAGACTGTGGAGAGCTACTCCGATTTGGCGGCAGCGCTGAAAGATTATAGAGCCGGCGATACCGTGACCATGACCGTCTACCGCGGCGGCCAGACTGTGGAACTGTCTGTGACCCTGGATGAGAAGCAGCCGGAGCCCACGGAAGAGACGGAACAGACCGACAGTGCCACTACGAGTCCCAATACCCAAGTGGTTCCTCCCGAGGAGGATGAACCAACCTATGGTGAGCTGAACCCGTTTGACTACTTCTTCGGTAGAAACTAAAGAATCAACACAATCATAGAAATCCCAGGACAGCAACCGCTGTCCTGGGATTTTTTTCATCCGTTATTCAGCTGAAATCAAATAGTAGTAAACGGGCTGTCCGCCGTTGAGGAGATTGATCTCCGCACCTGGGCAGCGCTTCTCAAAAATAGCGGCGGCCTTTTGGGCCTTTTTCTCGTCGATGTCCTCGCCGTAGAAAATGGTGATAAACTCCTTATCCTCCTGAGCAACGCGCAGAGCCAGCTCATTGAGGAGTTTTTCAATGTTCCGGTCGGTCCCGAAGAGGGAACCGCCGTACAGTGCCAGATAGTCGCCCTCATGGATGTCGTAGCCGTCAAAATCGGAGTTTCGGGCGGCATAGGTGATCTGCATGGTGGTTACAGTCTCCATGGCGGCAGTCATGGTCTCCACATTGTCCGAAACCTCGCCCTCCGGGTCGAAGGACAGCAGGGCCGTAATGCCCTGGGGAATGGTTTTGGAGGGCAGAACAATGACCTGCTTTTCCTCACACAGGTCCACGGTCTGCTCAGCGGCCATGATGATATTTTTATTGTTGGGGAAGACAAAGACGATTTCCGACGGCGTCCGCTGAATCTCCCGCAGAATATCCTCGGTGGAGGGATTCATGGTCTGACCGCCCTGAATGATGCCATCCACGCCCAGGTCCCGGAAGGCCGAAGCGATGCCGTCACCGGCACAGACAGCCACAATGCCGTATTTTTTTTCCGGTGGGGCAATCTTAGGCTCCAAATCCCGCTCATTCATGACCTTTTCTGTGTGCTGAAGCCGCATGTTTTCAATTTTTACCGTCACCAGACTGCCGTAGGTCAGAGCCTCTTCAATGGCGGTGCCGGGGTTGTTGGTATGCACATGGACCTTGATAATCTCATCATCGTCCACCAGCACCAGACTGTCACCCATCTGAGACAGGAATTCCCGCAATGCTGCCGGGTCCTTGTCATTCTCCCGGGAAATGATAAATTCGGTGCAGTAGCCGAAGGTGATATCCTCGGTGGAGAAATCAGAAAAATTGGCCTGCTCCTGCCCCATATCGGGAGTGCTCTCCGTGGGGGCCACCACGTCCACGCCCTGAAGACTGGACAGCATACCCTCCAGAATTACCACAAAGCCCATGCCGCCGGCATCGACCACACCGGCCTTTTCCAGCACGGGGTTTTGGTGCAGTGTTTCTGCCAGCGCGTCCTTGGCCGCAGCGATGGTGCAGGTGAGCACATGCTCCATATTGCGGTTGGACTGGGCCTCCAGAGCCGCTACCGTACCAGCTACCCGGGAAACGGTGAGAATGGTACCCTCGGCAGGCTTCATGACGGCCTTGTAGGCAGCCTCCACACCAGCGTTGAGGGCGGCGGCGAAATCGGTGCCGTCGCCTTCCTCCTTGCCCTTGAGGGCCTTGGCAAAGCCCCGGAACAGCAGGGAAAGGATGACGCCGGAGTTGCCACGGGCGCCACGCAGCAGCGCCGAAGCTGTGGCGTCGGCGGCCTTGGTCAGGGTGGGGTCCTCCAGCTTGCGCAGATCGCCGCAGGCCGTATTGATGGTCAGGCTCATATTAGTGCCTGTGTCGCCGTCAGGAACCGGGAATACGTTCAGTTCGTTGATTTGTTGTTTGTGAATTTCAATCGAGGCGGCGGCGCTGATCATCATTCGACGAAATGCCGCTCCGTCCATGGTCTGCCTCAATGTGGTACACCTCCGTATGCGGATGGTCCGCGTATTAGTCGACAGTCATGGAGTCTACAAAGACGTTGACTGCTTTCACTTCCGCACCGGTCGATTTCGTAACGACATAGCGGACTTCGTCAATGATGGCGTTGCCGACGGCGCAAATATTTACGCCGTTGTCGATGACGATGTGCAGATCAATGGAAATGGACTTGTCATCGTGAAAGGTGACGCGCACGCCCTTGCGCATGGCCTCCCGGCGAAGCAGATGGACCAGGCCATCGGTCATGGAGCGAACGGCCATGCCTTTGACACCGAAGCAGTTGGATGCGGCCACGCCGGCGATATTGGTATAAACGCTGCTGTCCACAGCGATTGCGCCCTTATCCGTGCTGAGACGAATCATAAAGCAACCTCCTTTAGAAATGAAGATACCTCAAACGTATTGTACCGCATTTCCAACAAAAGCACAAGAAAAATATTATTCACCAGAAAAAACCGGCTCCGCTGTCATCGGAGCGGAGCCGGAAGAGCGCGAAAATCAGATCATGCTGGCTTCCCAGCAGTCGGGAGCGAGGATATCCATCATTTTCACCAGCGTGGGGGCCACGTTGGCCAGACCGTAGCTGCCGTCCTTGATGGTGTAGGAGGTGTCGGGGTCATAGATGATGAAGGGAACGGGATTCAGGGAGTGGGCGGTGCGGACGGAAGTCTTACCCTTCTTGGTCTCCGTCATCTGGTCGGCGTTGCCGTGGTCAGCGGTGACGCAGACGGCATAGCCGTACTTGTCGGCAGCTTCCAGAATGCGGGCCAGTCCCTTGTCAACATACTCCATGGCGGTGATAGCGGCCTCCAGAGAGCCGGTGTGGCCCACCATATCGCCATTGGGGAAGTTGCAGCGCAGGAAATCGTACTTGCCGGAAGCCATGGCCTCCACCATATGGTCAGTGATCTCCACAGACTTCATGGCCGGCGCCTGATCGAAGGGAATCACGTCGGAGGGGATCTCCTCATAAGTCTCCAGTTCCTCGCAGACCTTGCCGGAACGGTTGCCGTTCCAGAAATAGGTCACATGGCCGAACTTCTGGGTCTCAGACAGAGCATACTCCCGGACCTTGTGGGCGCAGAGTACCTCGGTGAGGGTGTTCTGGATGACGGGGGGCTCCACCAGGTAGTTGGTGGGGATGTGCAGGTCGCCGTCGTATTCCAGCATACCGGCAAACTCCACACCGGTGTAGTCGCCGCGATCAAACTTGTCAAAATCCTTGCGGTCAAAGGCCAGGGAAATCTCCTGGGCGCGGTCACCGCGGAAGTTGAAGAGGATGACGCTGTCGCCGTTGGCGATGGTGCCCACAGGCTTGCCATCCTTGGCAATGACGAAGGGGGGCAGGTCCTGGTCAATGCAGCCGGTCTCGGTGCGGTATGTCTCAATCGCGGTCTTGGCATCGGCAAACTGACGGCCCTCGCCGCGGACGTGGGTCTTCCAGCCCAGTTCCACCATGGGCCAGTTGGCCTCGTAGCGGTCCATGGTGATGGTCATGCGGCCGCCGCCGGAGGCGATACGGTAGTCATAGCCGTCACCGGAAAGGGAGGCAAGGACGTCTTCCAGCTGCTGGACATATTCCAGGGCGGAGGTGGCGGGCACGTCGCGGCCATCCAACAGGATGTGGCAGCACACGCTGTGAATACCCTCGGCCTTGGCCTGACGCAGCAGCGCAAACAGGTGAGAGATGTTGGAGTGGACGTTGCCGTCGGACAGCAGACCCAGGAAGTGCATGGTCTTACCGTTCTTGGCATTGTCGGCCAGCTTCTTCCAGGTCTTGGACTGGAACAGAGCGCCGGACTCAATGCTCTCAGAAACCAGCTTAGCGCCCTGGGCGTAGACCTGACCGCAGCCGAGGGCGTTGTGGCCCACTTCGGAGTTGCCCATGTCGTCGTCGCTGGGCAGACCGACGGCGGTGCCGTGGGCCTTGAGCCAGGTATAGGGGCAGGTTGCAAAGAGCTTATCCAGGGTGGGGGTGTTGGCCTGCTTGACCGCATCGCCGGGGCCGCCGTCGCCACGGCCCACACCGTCCATGATCACAAGTACAACGGGTTTTTTCATGTTCAAACATCCTCCAAAAACAGTGGATTCAACTGTGATTCACACACTGGATTCATTTTACTACAAATTGTCGAAAGATACAATTCCTACTTTACAATTTTGTCAGATTATGCTGGGTCGTCTCAGTTGAACACCGTCGCATGATTGGAGAACAGCGCCCGAATCCGGGCCATGAGCGGGCTGTCCGGTTCCGGTACCTGGTCTGCGAGATAGTTCGCGGCGGCCTCCTGTGCCAGCTTCAGCGTGTCCAGGTCACAGGTGAGACTGGCTACCTTGAAAGTGGGCAGTCCGTGCTGCCGCTGACCGAAAAAGTCGCCGGGACCGCGTAAATCCAGGTCTTGCTGAGCGATCTGGAATCCGTCGTTGGTCTGGCAGAGGGCCTTGAGACGCTGCCGGGTTTCGGTGCTGCGGGTATCGGAGATCAAGACGCAGAAGGATTTTTCTTTGCCGCGGCCTACCCGGCCCCGCAGCTGATGCAGCTGGCTCAGACCGAACCGCTCGGCGTTCTCCACCAGCATCAGCGTGGCGTTGGGGACGTCCACACCCACCTCGATGACGGTGGTAGACACCAGAATGTGAATTTCCCCCCGGGAGAACCGGCCCATCACGGCCTCCTTTTCCGCGCCTTTCATGCGGCCATGGAGCAGTCCCACCGTCAGATCGGGAAACACGGTCCGCTGGAGGGTATCGGCCCAGGCTTCGGCGGATTTGAGGGCTGTCTCCTCGTTTTCCTCCACGGCGGGACAGACGATATAGACCTGATTGCCGTGGTCCACCTGCTTGCGGATAAAGGCGTTGAGACGGGGGCGCATGGCCTCTCCCACCAGAAAGGTGTCGATGGTCTGCCGGCCCGGCGGCAGTTCGTCGATGATGGACAGGTCCAAATCACCGTAGAGAATCAACGACAGCGTCCGGGGGATGGGTGTTGCCGACATGACCAGCAGATGGGGGCTGCCGGCCTTGGCCGACAGGGCGGCCCGCTGGCCCACGCCGAAGCGGTGCTGCTCGTCGGCAATGACCAAATCCAGACTGTGAAAGGATACGTCGCCGGTGAGGAGGGCGTGGGTACCGATGATGACCTGAGCAGTGCCGTCGGCAATGGCGGCTTTGGCGGCCCGCTTGGCAGCGGCGCCCAGGGAACCGGTCAACAGTACAGTGGAAATGCCAAGGGGTTCAAACAGCGCCTGCAAATGGTGGTGGTGCTGCTCGGCCAGAATTTCAGTCGGGGCCATCAGCGCGGTCTGCTTTCCGTTGACGGCAGCCAGATAGGCGGCCGCGGCGGCCACCATGGTTTTACCGCTGCCCACGTCGCCCTGGACCAGCCGGTTCATGGGCTTGGGCTTCTGCAAATCTGCGGCAATCTCATCAATGGACCGCTGTTGGGCGCCGGTCAACGGGAAAGGCAGCTGGGCCAGAAAAGGGGAGATGTCACATACGGCATAGGGGATGTGGGGGATCTCTGTACGACGGGCCCGCATCATGGCCAGACCCACGGAGAAAATGAAGAATTCCTCAAAAATCAGCCGCTTCTGTGCCACGGCCAGGGCGTCGAAGTCGGCAGGGTGATGGATGGTTTCATAGGCATAGGCGGCGTCGCACAGGCGGAATTGTTGCCGCACCTGAGGCGGCAGCACCTCCGGCAAACTGTTACGGCAGGCATGGAGGGCTGCTCCGATGGCTTTGACAAGAATTTTATTGGTAATCCCGGCGGTGAGACCATAGAGGGGAAGAATGCGCCGGGTCAGGATGCCGGGCGATTCCAGGGGCTCGAAAACTGGGTTGATCATCTGTACTCCACGGGCGTCTCCCTCCAGCTTGCCGTAGAAAATATAGCTTTGACCGTACAGCAGATGATCGGCAATGTATCGCTGATTGAAAAAGGTGACGGATAACCGGGCCGTCTGGTCGGCCAGAGTGACTTTAGTCAAATCAAGGCCCTGACGGATATGGGCTGTGCGGGGGTGAGAGATCACAATGGCCTCGAAGCAGGCGGGCTGGTCCACTTCCAGATCGGCGATGGCCCGCAGGCGCGTCCGGTCCTCGTAGTCCCGGGGGAAATAAGCGATGAGATCGTAGAGGGTTCGAATATTCAGTTTAGCCAGCTGCTGGGCACGGGTGGGACCGATGCCGGGCAGAGTCGTGACAGGGTCGAAGAGAGAAGCCATACAACACCTCCGGAGAAACCGATATGGTACAGTATATCCCCGTTATGGTGGGGAAGCAAGCAAAAAGAAAAAGTCCTCCGAAGAAATCGGAGGACTTTACAAGCTCGATGTTCCCTTTAGGAAGCGATGGAATTCATCTTGCGAGCAATGCTGCTCTTCTTGCGCGCAGCAGTGTTCTTGTGAAGAATACCCTTCTTGACAGCCTGGTCGATGGTCTTCACGGCTGCCTTGTAAGCGCTATCGGTCTGGGCGGCGTCACCGGCGGCGACGGCAGCTTCAAACTTCTTCAGAGAAGTCTTCAGAACGGACTTAGCCTTCTTGTTGCTCTCATTCGCAGCGCGGGAAAGCAGAACTCTCTTCTTGGCAGATTTAATGTTGGGCACGATTACACCTCCTCCAATAGCGTTTCAATCATAAGAATGGTCTCATGCAGAAACATATTATAACGGCTCCATTTGTAAAAATCAATAGGAAAATGAGAAAAAATTTGAAAAATTGTATAAGTCGTTTTTACGGACCGAAAACTAGGGCGTGGAGGTGCATTTCCGGATGAATTGGAACCAGATACGGACGGACCTGGCCCTGGAGGCAAAAGAACTGTGGGAACAGGACCCGTCCCATACGACAGAACTGCGCGGCGTCCTGGCCCGGGAGACGAAGCAGAAAGGCGTGACTGTGAACACGGTGCAGATTCTGGACGAGGAGGGAGAACGGCAGCTGGGGAAACCGGTGGGAACGTATGTAACCCTGGACCTTGTGGACTATGGAAAGAAGGAACGGGACAGTCTGCGGCGGGCGGCCCAGGTGCTGGCCGGACAGCTGCGGTCCCTGCTGCCTCTGAAAAAGGGGCAGGCGGTGTTGGTGGCGGGTCTGGGAAACGAGGCGGTGACACCGGATGCCATTGGCCCCAAAACGGTCCGTCAGCTGGTGGTAACCCGCCACCTGGTGGAGCGGATGCCGACGATGTTCGGCGCCTACCGGCCTGTGTCGGCCATTGCGCCCAATGTGCTGGGCCTGACGGGACTGGAAAGCGCCGAGGTAGTGGGCGGCGTGGTGGACCGGGCCGGACCCGACTGCATGATTGTGGTGGATGCACTGGCCGCCTCTGATTTGCGCCGGGTCTGTCGGACGGTACAGCTGGCCGATACGGGAATTACGCCGGGGTCCGGTGTCCAAAACGGTCGGGCGGCGTTCAATCAGGAACGGTTCGGCATTCCCGTCATTGCTGTGGGCGTCCCCACAGTGGCCCATGTGCCCACGGTGGCCCGACTTTACGATGAGACGCTGGACCAGGCCGGCGTGGATCAACTGACGGGGGGACAATCCATGGTGATTACCCCCCAGGACATGGACGCTCAGGTGGAGCGGTTGTCGAAGCTGGTGGCCTGGGGCATCAACCTGGCGTTGCAGGAGTCTATGGATTTGGAGGATATCGCCTTCTTTGTGGAATAGCATTGCTTTAAATGACTGAAAAACCACCAAAAAATGACATGACAAACGGAACGCTCTGGGATAATTCTACAAAATTTTCTTGAAGCAGAGAAATTGTGCTTGACGGCGGCGGGAGAAACGCGTATTCTCTGTCTATTATTTTTTAATTTTGGAAACGGAGGAGAAACTATGGCTGTCAAGCGTATTTTTGTCACCGGCGGCGTGGTATCGGGACTGGGCAAGGGCATTGCCGCCGCCTCGTTGGGACGGCTGTTAAAGGCGCGGGGCCTGCGGGTGACCATTCAGAAGCTGGACCCCTATCTCAATGTGGACCCGGGCACCATGAGCCCCTATCAGCATGGCGAGGTTTTCGTCACCGATGACGGCGCGGAGACGGACCTGGATTTGGGCCATTATGAACGGTTTATCGATGAAAATCTGACGGTTCACAGTTCAGTGACCTCCGGCAAAATCTATTGGAGCGTTCTCAACCGGGAGCGGGCCGGAGAATTTCTGGGCGGCACTGTGCAGATCATCCCCCATATCACCAATGAGATCAAGCGGCGCATCTACGAGATGGACGACGGCAAAACCGATGTGGTCATCACTGAAATCGGCGGCACTGTGGGTGATATGGAATCCCAACCCTTTCTGGAAGCCATTCGTCAGGTGGCCGGCGAGGTGGGACGAGAAAATTGCCTCTTTATCCATGTGTCTCTGATCGTTTCCATTCCCGGCTCCGGCGAATTGAAATCAAAGCCCACCCAGCACTCCTGTAAGGAATTGCTGTCCATCGGTATCCAGCCCGATGTGATTCTCTGCCGCTGCGACCAGGAAGTGCCCCTGGAGATTCTGCAAAAGATCTCCCTGTTCTGCAACATTCCTGTGGAAAACGCCATCCCGAATCTGACGGCTTCCATTCTATATGAAGTACCGCTGCTGCTGGAAGAGGCGGGGCTGGCCCATGCAGCCATCAAGCATCTGAACCTGTCCTGCGGTAAGCCGGAGTTGGACGACTGGGTCCGTATGGTGGAACAGGCCAAGCACCCCAAGGGGGAAGTGACCATTGCCCTGGTGGGCAAATACACAGCCCTTCATGATGCCTATCTCAGTGTGGTGGAGGCCCTGACCCACGGCGGCATTGAGAATGAGGTCCGGGTGAAGATCGACTGGGTGGAATCGGAACAGATTACGCCGGAGACGGCGGAAACACTCCTGGGCCATTGTCAGGGCATCATCGTTCCCGGTGGCTTCGGCGACCGGGGCGTGGAGGGGATGATCGAGTCCATCCGCTATGCCAGAGAGCACAAAATACCGTTGTTCGGTATCTGCCTGGGTATGCAGATGATGGTGGTGGAGTACGCCCGCCACGTCTGCGGCATGGAAGACGCCCATTCCAGGGAGTTGAACCTGGCCACCACCCATCCGGTCATCGACCTGATGCCGGACCAGGTAGGCGTCACCGACAAGGGCGGCACCATGCGCCTGGGCAGCTGTCCTTGTGTGCTGCAGCCGGATACCCTGGCCCGGTCCATCTACGACAGCGAGCGTATTGACGAGCGTCACCGCCACCGCTATGAGTTCAACAATGAGTATCGCGATGCGTTGACCGGTGCGGGCCTTCGCCTGGGCGGCCTGTCGCCGGATGGACATCTGGTGGAGATGGTGGAACTGCCGGACCATCCCTGGTTCCTGGGGGCCCAGTTCCACCCGGAACTGAAGAGCCGCCCCAACAAGGCGCACCCGCTGTTCCGGGCCTTCATCACCGCGGCAAAACAGCAAATTTGAATCCAATGTGCGGCTGGACCTGCAGCGGGTCCGGCCGCACTTTTGCGTGGTGCTGAAAAGATGCACAAAAGTGATGGGAATACGCGTATAATTTTCTGCGTGATATTCACAAAAATTGGACTGATTGAAAAAACGTTGCATAAATATTCATATAACTCTTGAAATATTCAAAGTGAGGTGTATAATATTAACACCAATACAGCGAGTAGGAGCGCGCATACACCATGAAGAAAGTGTTTATTGACGGCAGTGCCGGAACCACGGGTCTGAAAATCTTTGAACGGTTTCAGAACCGGACGGACCTGGAACTGCTGACGATCCCCGAGGCGGACCGGAAAAACCTCGATGCCCGTATCGCCAAGGTCTGCGAAGCGGATATCAGCTTTTTGTGTCTGCCTGACGCGGCTTCCAGAGAGATTTGTGAACAGCTGCCCCAGACGGTGCGGCTGCTGGATACCTCCACGGCTCACCGAACGCTGCCCGACTGGGTTTACGGCTTGCCGGAACTGTCCAAGGAGCGACGGGCGGCGGTGGCGGCGGCCAACCGGGTGGCGGTACCGGGCTGCCATGCCACGGGCTTCCTTACCTTGGCGGCGCCCCTGGTGTCCATGGGCATTGCCGCACCGGACTATCCCTTTACAGCTCATTCCGTCACCGGCTATTCCGGCGGCGGCAAGAGCATGATTGCCGCCTATGAGGCCGGGGACCGGCCCGGTACATACGACAGCCCCCGGCAGTACGCTTTGGGCCAGAAGCACAAGCATCTGCCGGAGATGCAGAAAATTGCCGGTCTCCAGTATCCGCCGGTGTTCAATCCCATTGTGGCCGACTATTTCAGCGGTATGGTGGTGACGGTGCCCCTGCACACGCGGCTGCTGAAAAAGCCCATGACGCCGGAGGACCTGACCAAAGCCTTTGCCGACTACTACGGCGGCCAACGGTTTATCCATGTGATGCCCTACGGCCAGCTGCCGGAGGACGGTACCATGGATGCCAACTCCCTGGCGGGCACCAACGATTTGGAAATCTACATTGTGGGAACGGCGGAGCAGATCGTCATGATCTCCCGCTTCGACAATTTGGGAAAAGGCGCCTCCGGCGCAGCGGTCCAGTGCATGAATCTGATGCTGGGCCTGACGGAGGATACGGGACTTTAACGGAAACAAGAAGAAGGAGACGATTCTGTTATGAAAGAAGTAATCGGCGGCGTTTGCGCCCCCAAGGGATTCCGGGCCGGCGGTATCTGGTGCGGCATTCGGAAGAATAAGACAAAATCCGACCTGGCGATGATCGTCAGCGATACCATGTGTACGGCGGCGGGTGTCTACACCAAGAACAAGGTCAAGGGCGCGCCCATTGTGGTGACCAAGAACCATCTGGCCGACGGCCACGCCCAGGCTGTCATCTGCAACAGCGGCAACGCCAATACCTGCGCCCCCAACGGCATGGAGATTGCCGAGGAGACCTGCGCCCTGACGGCCAAGGCTCTGGGCCTGCTGCCCACGGATATTATCGTGGCTTCCACCGGCGTCATCGGCAAGGAAATGGAGATTAGGCCGTTTGTCACGGGCATTCCCCAACTGGCGGACGCCATCACCTATGAGGGGTCCCAGGCGGCGGCTCATGCCATCATGACCACCGACACCAAGCTGAAAGAGGTGGCCGTGGAGTTTACAGTGGGCGGCAAGACGTGCCACATGGGCGCTATCGCCAAGGGCAGCGGCATGATTCACCCCAATATGGCCACCATGCTTTGCTTTATCACCACCGACGCCGCCATTTCGGCTCCGATGCTGCAAAAGGCGCTGTCCGACGATGTGCCGGACAGCTTCAATCAGGTCAGTGTGGACCGGGATACCTCCACCAACGACACGGTGACCATCATGGCCAACGGCATGGCCGGAAACAACGAGATCACCGGAGCAGGGGAGGATTACCAGGCGTTTACCGAGGCCCTGGCTTTTGTGACCCGGAAGTTGTCCTTCTGCATCGCCGCCGACGGCGAAGGCGCCAGCCGGACCATCGTATGTCAGGTCAACGGCGCGCCCACCAAGGAGACAGCCCGGCTGGTGTCCCGGTCGGTCATCTCCTCCAACCTGTTCAAGGCTGCCGTCTTCGGCAAGGATGCCAACTGGGGACGGATTCTCTGCGCCATCGGCTACACCGACGCCGAGTTCGACATTGAACCCATCGACGTGACCCTGTCCTCCAAGGCCGGCAGTCTGCTGGTCTGCGAAAAGGCTGCCCACCACGAATTCAGCGAGGAAAAGGCACTGGAGATCCTCTCGGAGGACGTGGTAACTGTGGAAGTGGAGATGCACCAGGGCAATGGTTCCGCCACAGCCTGGGGCTGCGATCTGACTTACGACTATGTCAAGATCAACGGCGACTACAGAACCTGAGCAAGGGGGAAGAAGAACGTGAAAGAACGGACCATTGCGGATGTGCTCACCGAAGCGCAGCCGTATATGAAAAAATACACGGGGAAAACCATCGTCGTCAAATACGGCGGCAACGCCATGATTGACGAGCGGCTCAAGGATGCCGTTATGGAGGATATTATCCTGCTCAATATGCTGGGCATCAAAACGGTGCTGGTCCACGGCGGCGGTCCCGATATCAACAAGCTGCTCAAACAGATTGGCAAGGAGGCCAAGTTTGTCAACGGTCTGCGCTATACCGACGAGGAGACCATGGAAGTCGTTCAGATGGTCCTGGCCGGCAAGGTCAATAAGGACCTGGTGGCCCGCCTTTGCGCCCGCAACGGCAAAGCCATCGGCCTGTGCGGCGTAGACGCCGGTATGATCCGCTGTGAGAAGCACGCCGAGCAGGATTTGGGCCTGGTGGGCGATATTGTGGATGTGAATACCTTCCCGGTGGAACAGGCGCTGAACAGCGGTTTGATCCCCGTGGTGGCGACCATCGGCGCGGACAGCGAGGGCCGCACCTATAACATCAACGCCGACACGGCGGCGGCGGCCCTGGCTATTGCCCTGGGGGCTTGTAAGCTGGTGTCTCTGACAGACATTCCCGGCCTGTTAATGGATAAGGACGACGAATCCACCCTGATCCATGAGGTCAAGATCAGCAACGTCCCCAAGCTGGTGGCCCAGGGTGTCATCTCCGGCGGCATGCTGCCGAAGATCGCCTGCTGTGTGGATTCCATCGCCAAGGGCGTCAAAGAGGCCGTTATCATCGACGGCCGTAAGGAGCATGCCATCCTGCTGGAGATGTTCTCCGACCTGGGCAACGGCACGCTGTTCTATTGAGTAAAGGAAGCGAAGACTATGACAAGTCAGGAATTGAAAACCATCGACCAACAGTATGTGTGCAGTACCTATGCCCGGTTCGACCTGTGCGTGGAGCGGGGCCACGGCGCCACTTGCTATTCTCCTGAGGGCAAGAAATATATTGATTTTTCCGCCGGTATCGGCGCCGACTCCCTGGGCTTCTGCGATACCGACTGGGTCCAGGCCGTCAGCGAGCAGGCGGGGAAGATGCAGCACATCAGCAACTTGTTTTACACAGAGCCCTGCGCTGTGTTGGCCAAGATGCTCTGCGAGCGCACCGGCATGAAGAAGGTGTTCTTCTGCAACTCCGGCGCCGAGGCCAACGAGGGGGCCATCAAGACGGCTCGGAAGTACGGCTTTGACAAGTACGGCAAGGAGCACAACGAGATCATCACCTTGAAGAACTCCTTCCACGGCCGTACCATGGCGACGCTGTCGGCCACGGGCCAGGAGGTGTTCCATAACTTTTTCTTCCCCTTTGTGGACGCCTTCCAGTTTGTAGAATCCGGGGACCTGTCCAAGCTGGAAGCGGCCATCACCCCCAACACCACGGCCATTCTGATGGAGTTGGTGCAGGGAGAGGGCGGCGTTATTGCTCTGGACAAGGACTATGTCCAGGCCGTAGCCAAACTTTGCAAGGAAAAGGACATTCTCTTGATGGTGGACGAGGTCCAGACGGGCATTGGCCGCACCGGCAAACTGCTGGCCTGTGAGCACTATGGCATTCAGCCTGATGTCATCACCATCGCCAAAGGCATCGGCGGCGGTTTGCCCCTGGGCGCGGTCCTGTTCGGAGAGAAGACGGAGCACGTCTTAGGATTCGGCCAACACGGCACCACCTTCGGCGGCAATCCGGTTGCTTGCGCCGGCGGCCAAGTCGTGCTCAAGAAGCTGGACGACAAGATGCTGCAACAGATTACGGAGAAAGCGGACTATATCTGGAAGAAACTCTCCGAAATGAAGCATGTAAACTCTGTCAGCGGCCTGGGCCTGATGATTGGTATTGAACTGACCGACGGTCTGGAGGCTAAGACCGTGGTGCAGCGGTGCATCGAACGGGGCTTGATCCCGCTGACAGCCAAAACCAAAGTGCGGCTGCTGCCGCCTCTGACCATTACCTATGAGGAGATCGACCAGGGTCTTGCGATTCTGGAAGCCGTGTTGAACGAACAATAAGGATAGAGCGCCTCTTGCCGCCGGACAGTGCAGATTGTCCGGCGGCAGTTTTATACAGCAGAGGAAATCCCGGATAAAACCGCCCAGGGTGGGAAATACTTTGCCTGTCGCCATTCCGGATGGAATGGCAGAAAGGACAAGGGATGTACAATGCTGGGTAAGGTGGAGATCTGCGGCGTCAACACGTCGAAATTGAAAACGCTGAAAAATGAGGAGATGATGGAGCTGCTGCGCCGCAGTAAGCAGGGGGATGAGGACGCCCGCCAACGGCTGGTGGAGGGGAATCTCCGGCTGGTGCTGTCGGTGATTCAGAAATTCATCGGACGGGGTGAGAATCCGGATGACTTGTTTCAGGTGGGGTGTATCGGGCTGTTAAAGGCCATCAAGAACTTCGACGAGACAAAGCTGGTGCGGTTTTCCACTTATGGCGTGCCCATGATTGCCGGAGAAATCCGGCGATATCTGCGGGACAACAGCACCATTCGCGTCAGCCGTTCTGTGCGGGACACTGCATATAAGGTGCTGCAATGCAAGGAACAGATGATTGCCGAGCAAAACCGGGAGCCTTCCATGGAGGAAATCGCCAAACGGCTGGAGCTGCCGCTGGAGGAGGTAGTCTACGCCATGGACGCCATCTCGCTGCCGGTGTCCCTCTTTGAACCGGTGTATTCCGACGGCGGCGACCCGCTGACGGTTATGGACCAGGTCCGGGATGAAAAGAATACCGACGAGCGGTGGGTGGAACGGATCGCTCTGCGGGAGGCTATGGCCCGGCTCAATCCCCGGGAAAAGCACATTCTGGCCTTGCGGTTCTATGACGGTAAAACCCAGATGGAAGTGGCCGGAGAGGTGGGCATCAGTCAGGCCCAGGTGTCGCGGCTGGAGAAAAACGCCCTGAATACCATCCGGCGGGCCATCACATCATAACCGGCGCCCCCGGCGCATAGACTGGCCGTAGAATCGGAATCGGGGAGGGCTGAGTATGCAGCAGCGATTTACGGAACTGCGGTGCAAAGAGGTGGTCAATATCTGCGACGGCGCCCGCCTGGGCTACGTATCCGACGTGGTGGTGGAGCTGCCCGGCGGCCGGTTGGCGGCCATTATCGTGCCGGGACCCCGGCGGTTTTTCGGCCTCTTCTGTCGGGAATACGACTATTGTATCCCCTGGCAGGCCGTCAAACAGATCGGCGACGATATCATTCTGGTGGAGGTGTGTCTGGAGCAGGTGCGCACGCCGCTGGAGAATCGGAAAAAACTTTTCGAGATTTTTGAAAAAACGTAAAAAAAGACCTTGCACTTTTTGGCATAATCGTTTATACTTAACAAGTATTGTGCGAAAAAGCGCAATGGAACCACACACACCCAGGGATCTTTCCGTTCGTGCCCGGTTGGGTAGCGGAGAGAGATGAATGGGGTGGCGGTCAAAAAACGAATTTTAGGAGGAAACACACTATGGCAGTCGTATCCATGAAGCAGCTGCTGGAGGCTGGCGTACACTTCGGTCACCAGACCCGCCGCTGGAACCCCAAGATGGCAACCTACATCTACACGGAGAGAAATGGTATCTATATCATTGATCTGCAGAAGACCGTGAAGAAGCTGGAGGAGGCCTACAACTTTGTTCGCGACCTGGCCGCCAATGGTCAGTCCATCCTGTTTGTCGGCACCAAGAAGCAGGCTCAGGACGCCATCCGCGAAGAGGCTGAGAGAGTCGGCCAGTACTATGTCAATGCCCGTTGGCTGGGCGGCATGCTGACCAACTTCAAGACCATGCGTACCCGCATTGATCGTCTGGCTCAGCTGCGCAAGATGGAAGAGGACGGCACCTTTGCCATGCTGCCCAAGAAGGAAGTCATCAAGCATCAGGGTGAGATCGCCAAGCTGGAGAAGTATCTGGGCGGCGTCAAGGAGATGAAGAAGCTCCCCGGCGCTCTGTTCATTGTTGACCCCCGCAAGGAGCGCAACGCCATTGCCGAGGCCCGCAAGCTGGGTATCCCCGTTGTGGCGATTGTCGATACCAACTGCGATCCTGATGAGGTCGATTACGTCATTCCCGGCAATGATGACGCCATCCGCGCCATCCGCCTGATCGCTGCCACCATGGCTAACGCTGTGACCGAGGGCAAGCAGGGCGAGGAGACCGCTGCTGAGGCTGTCGAGGCCCCCGCTGCCGAGTAATCTCTATATCGCATGAAAATGCAGATGCCCGCTTGTTCATCCGTCCAGGCGGGCATCTTTTGGGATATCCTTATACACTAGAATTTACAGGAGGAACTGTATTATGGCTTTTACTGCTCAGGATGTTAAGAAGCTGCGCGAGATGACCAACGTCGGTATGATGGACTGCAAGAAGGCTCTGACCGCTTCCGACGGCGACATGGACAAGGCTGTGGAGTGGCTGCGTGAGAAGGGCCTGGCTGCTGCCGCCAAGAAGTCCGGCCGCATTGCTGCCGAGGGCGTTGTCAACGCCGTCGTGGAGAACGGCGTCGGCGCCATCGTTGAGATCAACGCTGAGACCGACTTCGCTTCCAAGTCCGACAAGTTCATGGAGTTCGTCAACGATGTGACCTCCGTCATCCTGAAGGACGCTCCCGCCGACATGGACGCTCTGAAGGCCTGCAAGTACCCCGGCTCCGATCTGACCGTTGAGGCCACTCTGCCCGAGAAGATCCTGGTCATCGGTGAGAACATTCAGATCCGCCGCTTTGCCCGTTTCGACACCGGCGTGACCGTGGCCTACACCCACATGGGCGGCCGTATCGGCGTTCTGGTCAACATGGAGGTTGAGGGCATTGCTCCTGATGCCGTCACCGAGCTGGGTAAGGACATCTGCATGCAGATCGCTTCCATGAACCCCAGCTTCCGCGACAAGAGCGACGTGGCTCCCGAGGTCCTGGAGAAGGAGAAGGAGATTCAGCTGGCTGTGATGGCCAACGATCCCAAGATGGCCAACAAGCCCGAGAAGGTCCGCGAGGGCATTGTCATGGGCAAGCTGAACAAGTACTACGAGGAGAACTGCCTCCTGCAGCAGGCTTTTGTTAAGGAGAACAAGATCTCCGTGGAGAAGCACATCGAGGCCGTTGCCAAGGAGCTGGGCGGCTCCATCAAGCTGGTTGCATTCGTCCGCTTTGAGAAGGGCGAGGGCATCGAGAAGAAGGTCGATGACTTCGCTGCCGAGGTCGCTGCCGCTGCCGGCCTGACCAAGTAATTTCGTTCGGGCAGGTTCCGGCATGGTCGGAGCCTGCCCGTTTTGCCTTTGAATATACGATAGGAGTGTAGATTATGGCTACTCAGATCACCAAGGAAACCATCATCGGCGATATTCTGGATATCGCTCCCCAGACGGCCCCTCTGTTCCTGTCCATCGGCATGCACTGCCTGGGCTGCCCCTCCTCCCGCGGCGAGACCGTTGAGGAGGCCTGCATGGTCCACGGCATCCAGGTGGAGCCCTTCCTGGAGCAGGTCAACCGCTTCATCGAGGCCAGCGAGGCCGCCGGTCTCAACAAGTAAACCACTGGAATCAAAGGGGCCTTTTGGCCCCTTTTCTCTTGGAGGGAATCCATGAAACTACCCATTTCCAAACGGCTGCTGTGCTGTGCGTCACTGGTGCCCCAGGGAGCCAGGGTGGCCGATGTGGGCTGTGACCACGGCTATCTGAGCATTTATCTGCTCCGGGAAAATATTGCCGCCGCTGTTTCTGCCATGGATTTGCGGCCGGAACCCCTGGAGGCGGCCCGCCGCAATGCCGCCCGGTTCCAGACAGCGGACCGAATGGAATTTTTCCTCTGCGACGGACTTTCGGGCCTGGGTCTAGGTGCTGTGGATACGGTGATTTGCGCCGGAATGGGCGGTGACACCATGGTGAAAATTCTGTCTGAGTGTTCCTGGGCCGATGACCCGGCGGTGACCTGGATTTTGCAGCCCCAGTCCTCTGGTAATGATCTGCGCCGCTGGCTCAGCGAGCGTGGTTATCGGATCACACGGGAAAAGCTGGTTCAGGACGGCGGATTCCTGTATGCTGTAATGGAGGTCCGTTACGGCGGTGGAACGCTGCTGACGCCGGGACAGCAGTATGTGTCCCCTCAATTGCTGAAGGAAGACCCGGCCTTGGTGCGGGCGTACATGGAACGGGTAAAGAACGCCTTGGTCCGGACCGTAGACGGTCTGAGCCGGGCCAAGGAGGACGGTCTGGCAGAGCGACGCGCCTACTATGAGACGGCCCTGCGCCAGGTACGGGAATTGGAGGAAGACTATGAGAACCGTGAAAGAAATTGAGCATGCTCTGTTTGAACTGGCCCCGGCCCATATGAAAGAGGAGTGGGACAACGTGGGCTTGCTGTGTGGCCATGAGGATGCGGCGGTGTCCCGCGTTCTGGTGGCGCTGGACCCATTTCTGCCGGTGGCCCGGGAAGCGGTGGAGAAAGGTACACAGTTGCTGGTGACCCACCATCCCCTGATCTTTTTCCCGGCCAAGACGGTCAATGACCGAGAACCGGTGGGGCAGACTATTCTGTATCTGATTGAGCATGGTGTGGCGGCGGTCAACATGCACACCAATTTAGATTCCGCGCCCGGCGGCGTCAATGATGTGCTGGCTGCGGCCCTGGGGTTGACAGATATCGGCGTTCTGGCACCGGCAGGGGAGGATGAGCAGGGACGTCCCTATGGCCTGGGCCGCTATGGCGTGCTGAAGACAGATTGCGCACTGCCGGATTTCCTGGAGCGTGTCAAGACGGCGCTGCATTGTGACGGTATCCGCTATGCCGACGGCGGTAAGCCTGTGCGGAAGGTGGCCGTGGGCGGCGGCGCCTGCGGGGAATTCATCAAAACGGCGTTGGCGTTGGGCTGTGATACCTTTGTGACGGCGGACTTGAAATACAATCAGTTTGCCGATGCTCGGGATTTGGGATTGAATCTCATCGATGCCGGTCACTATCCCACGGAAAATCTTGTTTGTGAGACCATGGCCCGGTATCTGGAAACGCAGTTCCCTGATATGGAGATTCTGCGGTCCACAGTCCATGAAGACGTGGTAAAATTCGGCTGACAACTTGAGTTTGGCTGAAAGTTATGGTATAATTTAATGTAATTGCAACTGAAACGAAGGGAAGAAATACTGTATGTCCGGACATTCCAAATGGCATAATATTCAGAAGACCAAGGGAGCACAGGACGCCAAGCGCGCCTCCATGTTCACCAAAATCTCCAAGGAGATGATTGTTGCGGTGAAGGAGGGCGGCAGCGCCGATCCCGCCAACAACTCCCGTCTGGCCACTGTCATTACCAAGGCCAAGGCTGCCAACATGCCCAATGATAACATCAAGCGTGTGTTGGACAAGGCTTCCGGCGCTGGCAATACCGATAACTATGAGTCCATCACCTACGAGGGCTACGGCCCCAGCGGTGTTGCCGTCATCGTGGAGACCATGACCGACAGCCGCAACCGTACCGCCGCCAATATGCGGCACTACTTCGATAAGTACGGCGGAAACCTGGGTGCTTCCGGCTGCGTGGCCTGGAGCTTTGACCGCAAGGGCGTGTTGGTCATCGATAACGAGGAGGAGGAGCTGGAAGAGGACACCGTCATGATGGATGCCCTGGACGCCGGTGCCGAGGATTTCTCTAATGAGGGTGAGTGCTTCGAGATCACCACTGATCCCGATGACTTTAACGCTGTGGCCGACGCTCTGACGGCCAAGGGTTACAGCTTTGTGTCCGCTCAGGTGGAGATGGTTCCCCAGAACTATCAGAAGCTGGAGAAAGAAGAGGACATCAAAAACATGGAGAAGCTGCTGGACATGATGGAGGACGATGACGACGTCCAGAACGTCTGGCACAACTGGGACAACGAGTAAGACCAATACAAAAGCCCGCCGGAACACTGGCGGGCTTTTGTGCTACGGGAGGAAGCCATGAAGAACAAACGAGGCCAAAATACCAAA